>JAITJV010000053.1 GCA_031278755.1 Treponema sp.
GAGGTAACCCTTCCCTTCCTTGAAGGAACGCAGCCCCGTGAATATTGCGCCATACACGGCGGCGCCCCCGCCTACGAACGGCTTGCCATTACTTCAGGATCCCTTGGACTGGAAGACGACGATCTGTTGAACTCCCTTTCCATGCCGGTACTGCGGACCGATCTTCTCCCCGAGGTTCAGGCTGAAAATCCCCGGAACAGGACCCGGACAGACCGGAACAGAAACCAGCGGCGGAACCCCGAAAGAGAGAACGGCGTTCCGGAAGCGGAAGCCCCCGCCGGGGCAAGGCCCGGCGCGTCCGGTACGGACGGAATTTCCGAAAGCGGAATTTCCGAAAGCGGAATTTCCGCAGATGACTTCGGCCTGGATATGCCTTCACATAATCCCCTGCTGGACTAGGAAGCCGCCGTGCAAATTCCCGTGAGCGATATTGTTGTTAAAAAACGTATCCGTAAAGACATGGGCGATATACCGGCGCTTGCCGAAAGCATGAGGCGATGCGGCCAAATAACACCTATTTTAATAAGCAAAAACAACGTGCTTGTCGCGGGGGAAAGGCGTCTTGAAGCGGCCCGTTCCCTGGGGTGGCGCACGATCAACGCCGTTATCGCCGAAGCGTCGGGGCCGCTTGCGCTTTTTGAAATGGAGGTTGAAGAAAACATACAACGGAGGGATTTTACCGCGGAAGAGGAGGCCTGCGCCCTGCGGCAGCTTTATCGAATGCGTAATCCCGGATTTTTCCGCCGTTTGTGGAACGCGATTAGAGACTTCTTTAAAAAACTTTTCAGGATTGACTGAAAACGATGAGAAAAACATTAGGCGCCGTCCGCAGCTCCATCGAACAGTTTATAAACAGTCTTAACCTGGGGATGCGCGCCAAACTTATCATCATATTTGTTATAATCAAGGTCATCCCCCTTATCCTTCTTACCATCATGGCGTGGCATCAGGCGAAGGTGCTGGGAAAGGAACTCAACCAGCGCACCAGGGAGCTTACCGTTAACGCAAACAGCGCCCTGCTCAACATGGGGAAGATTGCGGTAAACGATTCGGTAAAGGCTCTCAATAATTTTGCAACCGACGACATAGAACGGATCAGCACCGACATGGCGCGGAGCGTGGCCGACTTTCTCTACCAGCGGGACAGCGACATACTGTACGCGGCTTCCCTTGATCCCGATGAAACCGCCTACCGCCTTTTTGCCGAAAGCCGCAGGGGTACGCTGGTAAAACCGGGAAAGTGGGAGCTTTCGGAAGACGGAAAATCCTGGGTTCCCGCGGATCCTCCCGGGACGGCGGGAACGGTTGTTTCCTCAAATCATGAAAATGACACAAATTTCCGCTACAGGCCGCCTGACAGCTACGAAACCGAATCCCGTCCGCTTTACCTGGAGATGACCTTTGTAGACGCCGAGGGAAACGAGCGGATCAAAGTTACCACCTCCCCCCGCATGGACAAGCGGCTTAAAAATGTCGCCGACAGGCGGAACACCTATGTAAAGGCGGAAACGTACTTTGCGGAACTTAAAAAACTCAAGCCCGGTGAAATTTATGTTTCCGATGTAATAGGGGCCTATGTCCCGTCGCGCTTAATAGGCATGTACAACCCGGAAAACGCCGCGGCGCTGGGACTCCCCTTTACGCCGGAAGAAGAGGCGTACGCGGGCGAGGAAAACCCCCTGGGGAAGCGCTTCCAGGGGATCATACGCTGGGCGGCTCCGGTGGTAAAGGGGCGGAACATTACCGGCTACGTAACCTTTGCGCTTGACCACGATCACATCATGGAATTCACCGATCACGCCACGCCCATGCAGGAACGGTACACCGAACTTGCAAGCGCCTACGAGGGGAACTACGCCTTTATCTGGGACTACAAGTGCCGGAGCATCTGCCATCCCCGCCACCATTCCATCGTAGGCTACAATCCCGAAACGGGGGAGCCTGAAATTCCCTGGCTTGAAGAAACGGTGTACAATGACTGGCAGGCGTCGGGGAAGCCCTACACCGAATTCATCAAAGACTATCCGACATTCGTAAACCAGTCCCGAAACAAAAAACCGGCCGCCGCCCTCACCGCCGCGGGGCTTGTGGGCCTTGACGGCCGCTACCTTAACCACGCCCCGCAATGTACGGGCTGGTTCGATCTTACAAGCGAAGGCGGCTCCGGTTCCTTCCTTATTTTGTGGAGCGGCCTGTGGAAGCTGACCACGGCGGCGGCGATCCCGTACTACACGGGTCATTACGGCGAATCAAAGCGGGGCTTCGGCTTTGTCGCCATAGGCGCGGGCTTTGAAGATTTTGAACGGCCGGCGCGGGAAACCGAAGCCATCCTCAACAACGTTATCGCCGAAACGGACCGCAATCTCGCCCGCGCCGCCAGTGAAACCACCAGGGCCATAGACGGCAACCTCTACAGTACGGCGGTAAAGCTCGCCGTTTCAGCCGGAATGATGATACTCCTTGTCGTGTTCATCGCCATCTGGATGGCGTCCGTTTTTACCCGCAGCGTTACAAGGCTCATAAGCGGCATCTCCCGCTTCCGCTCGGGCGAACGCGGCTTCCGCTTTAATGCGCCTGTCAAGGATGAAATAGGCACGCTTGCGGATTCCTTTGACGAAATGGCGGACAGCCTTGTTGAAGGCGACCGCGGCCCCATTGTGATTACGGACATAAGCGGAAGGGTAATATACGCAAACGAGGCGGGGGTCGCCATTTCGCATTTTTCCTTTGATGAGATGCTCGCCAGAAACTACAGGGAAGTGAGCATCTATCCGCCTGATTCGCCCTACGATCCCGTTGCGGCCCTCAAGGCGGGAAAGGAAACGGAGATTTTTCATGACGTCAGAACCGGCCGTCATTACAAGGGAAACGCTACGTACCTTACCAACAGGGAAGGTGAAAAAATAGGCTTCATCATTACATCATCCGACGTAACGGAGATCATAGAAGAACAGCGGAAAATCGCCGAGCAGAAAAACCTTCTTGACCGCATCTTCTCTTCTTCGCCCGACATCATCTGGTATCAGAACGCCGAAAGGAAGATTCTTGCCGCGAATCCGCGGTACGCGTCCATGTTTGGAATAACACCGGAAGAAATAATCGGCCGCAGCGTAACCGAACTCCTTTCATCCGATCGTTTTTCCTTTGCCGACGCAAAAGACAGGGAAGCCATAACTTCGCGCAAGCCTTTTTATTTTGAAGACAGGCAGGTTTTTGCCGACGGCCATCTGGAAGTCCTTGACACGGTGCTTACCCCCATTTTCGACGAGACGGGGAAACTCATCGGCCTTCTCGGCTTCGGCCGCGACGTGTCGGCGCGCGTCCTCATAGAAGATGAACTCCGCCATACGCAGGAAGAACTTGAAGAAGCGGTGCGGTCGGCGCAGAGGGCGAACGAACACAAGGGCGACTTCCTTGCCAGAATGAGCCATGAGATCCGCACCCCCATGAACGCCATCATAGGAATGACCGGCATAGTAAAAAAGAAACTTGCGGAGACGGAAAACATTCCCAAAGAGGTCATGGGAAACATAGGACAGATAGAAGTGTCCTCCCGGCATCTTCTCGGCCTCCTTAACGACATTCTGGACATTTCAAAGATAGAGGCGGGAAAAATAGAACTCAGTGAAGAAGCGACGGATTTCCTGAAACTTGCCGAAACGGTAGTCGCGATCATACGGCCCCGTTGCGAAGAAAAAAACATTGTCTTTGAAACCCGTTTTGACATTTCCGGAAAGACGTCTTTTATCACCGATCCGCTCAGGCTGAGGCAGGTGCTGATCAACCTCCTGGGCAACGCTGTTAAATTTACCCCCGCCGAAGGCAAAATAGAATTTACAATAACGGAAGGAGAAAGACTCGACGGCAAAGTCCTGTTTAATTTTTCCGTCAGGGACAACGGCATAGGAATTCCGGAAGAATCCCTGGCGATGCTTTTCAGGCCTTTCGAGCAGACCAACAACAGCATCGCGCGGAAATACGGGGGAACAGGACTCGGACTTGCCATAAGCCGGAGCATAGTGCAGATGTTTGGCGGCGACATAACCGTAAAGAGCAGGGAAGGGGAAGGAAGCGAATTCGGCTTTACCGTATGGTTTACCCCGGCTGAAAACGAGCCGGAAAAAGAAACGCCTGTCGGGGACGCCAGAAATCTCCTTGCGGGCAGACGGGCCCTGCTTGTAGACGACGTGGAGATCAACCGCATCATCGCGGTGAACCTTCTTGAATATACGGGCATTACGATAGACGAAGCCGAAGACGGAGAAGACGCCCTGCGTATCTTCGGCGCTTCCCCCGGGTACACCTACGATATTATTTACATGGATGTGCAGATGCCCAAAATGGACGGTTATGAGGCCGCGGCGGCAATACGGAAACTTGAGCGGGACGACGCAAAGACCGTGCCCATAGTGGCCCTCACCGCCAACGCATTCAGGGAAGACATTGAGAAGGCCATGGCAAGCGGCATGAACGCGCACCTTGCAAAGCCCATGGACAACGAAAAGGTTCTGGAGGTTACCATCAGGCTTCTGGGAACAGGACACGCGGAAAAACAAAAACAAGCAAAATGAAGCGGGCCGGTCAGACGCTTTCGTCGAAAGGCTTCAAAAACTTTTAAGGAACGCGCGCGTCGTCGATCTGTCACGGACCATGGAAACAGGGATGCCGGCCTGGCCCACGCAGGCCCGCTACGGATCGGAAAATCCCGCGCACCGCATACTCCTCGGCAAAGGCATACCGATCATCGAAAACATCAACAACCTTTCGCTGCTGCCGCCCTTCTCTTTTGTCATGGGCTTTCCCAATAAATTCAAGGGCGGCTCGGGATCGCCTATACGGCTTGCGGCCCTGGTCTGCTAACGGCTTCTGCTTATTTTTGGCTGTCGTATACCTTTTGTTGTGCAGAGAGAACATTATCAAGCCCTTTCTGTTTTAGTTCCTGAATAAATGAATCATACTGGTTTATCGGTCTTTCACCCATTATGAACTTCACAAGCTCAACCTGGGTATAATCTGAAATTTCTGTGATTGTATCCTCTATACCAGGTATAGGGGGAAGCAGAACATTCCAGGTGTCGGGACCACCCGCATAAGCCTGAACAGGAATACGCCATTCGCCGTATTCAAGGTTTTCCGATTCTATCATATAATCACTTCGAAAAATAAGACCATCACAATATTTCCACCTCCAGATTATCTCGTTATATTCGTCTGTTAAATAACGGTTTCCATTTTCATCCCTCTTCCAATGGACTCCCTCAAAACCGAAATTTAAAGTTTCGGCTACGTCAGTCTTGAGTATTCTGTTGATAAAATCAACCGCCTCTTTTACATGACCTTTAGCCGGGAACATAATCAAATTATCGGCAGGTCCGCTTATCTGAAGTTTGGCTGGTTTTCCGGAAATTGTCTGTGGGGGTTCAACCCACCAGAACAGGGAATCGTTTGTATTGTGGGATTCTTTTATTGCCAGATCCCAATCCTTCATATACCACCAGTAAACCCAGGCCGATCCTATTTTATCATTGGTAATCCATTGTCCCTGCAGTTCTTTGTTTTGGATGGCAAATTCGGGATCAATCAAACC
>JAITJV010000108.1 GCA_031278755.1 Treponema sp.
CCTACATCGACGGCCTGCTTGGAGGGATATGAAGCCGCCCCGGAAACCGGCGCGGTTCATCTCCGCGGGGAGTTTCCTTGTCTGCCTGCTGGGGCTGGCGGCGCGGGCTTTTTGCGCCGAGACCTGGTACGAATCAAATTCTCTTGGAACTCCCCTGCGGGAAATCGCCTCCGGCGAACGAAGAGGCCTCGAATACACCCTCAAGGTCGATATTGAGGGCGCGAGAGAAATCCGCACTCTGTTCTCCCTGGAAGAAGAGGGGGAAATCCGCCGCTGGGAACGCCTCCGGTCGGAAAGCGGGTTTCTTGAAGAAGAAACTCTTTACAAAGACAGGGTAATAGATTCGGTAACAAGTTTTTATCCCACAGGCCAAATAAAAAGCGAAACTCTTTTTGTCGACGGTAAAGAGGACGGACATTTTTTCTTTGACTACGCCGCGGCCTCCGGGGACAGCTCCGGCGTTCCGCTGAAAGTTACATTTTCCCGGGCCCGGACAGAGGAGAACGGCGGTTTCCGGGATGAATATCTGTATCTTCCCTCCGGGGACTTTCACGGCGTAAAACGTGTGTATGACGACGGCTCCGTCTATACCTCTATATTTACCTCCGACCGCGGTAACCCGCGGGAAGAATGGCATTCCTTCGGCGGGCTGGAAATCATCTTCCGGTACGACAACCGGGGCAGCGTTCTTTACCAGGAGGAGTACCGGGACTCCGTTCTTGTGGAACGCGTCGATTTCCGGTATGATACGGAAGCTCCTTTCCGTCTAACGGAAATGTCCGCCAAGGACGCCGACTCCGGCGGCGAAGTTCTGACGGAATACGCGCCGGACGGACACCCCTGGCGGGAAACCGTTTTTGAAAATGGCATCCGGGTGAGCCTTAGCTATTTTACCTACAAGGACAACCTGCTTGTCCGCAAGGAACGACGGACGCGCTTAAGCCGGGAAGAATGGACGTACATCCATGACGAGGACGAAAATCTCAAGCAGGAAAACTACCTGCGGAACGGAGAACTCGAGATGATTCAATTCTATGATCCGGAGCCGGACTATTCCCGTATCGAAGAGTATTACAGGGAAGGAGAGGTTTTTTTCCGTCTCTACATAAAGGACGGAAAACAGGTGAAACTGGAATTCCCCGGGACGGTTCCTCCATGAAAAATCCCGGATGGGTCTTTCTGGTGGCGGGCCGGTATTTTAAAACCCGGCGCAGGGAGCGGGGCAATACGGCTTCGGTTCTTTCCGCCGCGGGTATAGCCGTCGGGGTTATGACCCTCATCGCGGTACTGTCCGTTATGAACGGCTTTCAGCTTACCACGATCGAAGCCATCCTCGAACTGAATTCCTATCACCTCAGAATTTCTCCGGACGAGCCGCTGCCTCCGAACGCGCTTATGAGGCTTCGCGGCATCTCCGGCGTAAAATCCGTCTTTTCTTTCGCGGAAATCCAAACCCTGATACGGGGTCTGTATCCGGATCCCCAGGTCTGTGTTTTGCGGGCCTTGCCCGAAAACATCGCGGAAGAAGACCCTTCTCTCCTCGACAAACTGGAACTCGTCCAGGGCAGTTTTGACCTGAGCCCGGAACAAAGCGTTATCCTCGGCTCGGAACTGGCCCGGCGCCTGAAAGTCAAAGCCGGCGAGTATGTGAGCCTCCTTAACCTGGCGGGGACGGATTTTTCCGGTCTGCGCCCGGAGAACCTAACTTTTCTCGTCCGGGGAATATTCAAAAGCGGGTATTACGAATACGATCTGGGCTGGGGTTTTATCTCCCTCAACAACGCCCGGCCGCTCCTGTCTCCTCTGGATACGCTTATGCTGGGCATAAAACTGGAAGACCGCTTCGGCGACCGGGCCGTTCTGCGGAAGGCGGAAGATATCATCGGCGAAAGCGGAAAAACCCTGTCCTGGCGGGAGTACAACCGGGCGATTTTCGGGGCCCTGCGGGTGGAAAAAGTTATGATGATGATTTTGATTGGCCTTATCTTTGTGGTGGTGGCAAGCAATATTTACCAGTCCCTGCGCCGTTCGGTGTACGAGCGTACCGAGGAAATAGGCGTTCTGAAGGCTCTGGGCGCGTCCACCTTTTCCATCCGGCTTATTTTTATCCTGGAAGGGGCCTTTATCGGCCTGGCCGGTTCTTTTTTCGGTCAAATCCTGGGTTTTCTGGTGGCGGGGCATGTTAATGAAATCTTTGCCACCGCGGAGACCCTTATGAACCGCCTTATCGATCTTTTGAATGCCCTCCTGCGTCCCTATTTCCCCAACGTCCGGGGCCAGGCGGTGTCTTTTTTCTCGCCCGCCTATTTTTATCTTACCGAAGTGCCTTCCAAAATTTTTTGGGGCGAAGCCCTTTTTATCTATGCTTTTGCCATGCTTTCCACAACCCTGGCGGCTTATTTCGCTTCGGGCAGGGTGGCATCCATAAAACCGGCGGAGGTGCTGAGGTATGAGTGAAACGGCTCTTAGCCTGAAAGGGGTCAGCAAAACCTACACAAGCGCGTCGGAAAAACTGACCATCCTGCGTAATATTTCTTTTTCCGTCGAAACAGGCAGAATTGTCGTTATTACAGGAGAAAGCGGTTCCGGAAAAAGTACTCTTCTTAATCTGATAGGCGGGCTTGATACGCCGACCTCCGGAACAATCGAAGCGGGCAACTATCAAGTAGGTTCCCTGGGGGAAGAAAGGCTGACGGAGTACCGGCGGAATGTTCTGGGGCTTGTTTTTCAGTTTCATTATCTTTTGAAGGAATTTACCGCTCTGGAAAATGTTATGCTTCCCGCCCGCATCGCCGGGCTGCCGAAGGGCGAGGCCCGGGAGAAAGCCGAAATGCTTATAGCCGAGGTAGGTCTTTCGGACAGGAAGGAGCATTATCCCACGGCCCTCTCCGGGGGAGAGCGGCAGCGGGTGGCGGTTGCCCGGGCCTTGATTAATGACCCCCTTCTGATCCTGGCGGATGAACCCACGGGAAACCTGGACGAAGGAAACTCCCGCATGGTAGAGGATCTGCTTTTTTCGGTAGTCCGCAAACACGGAAAAACTCTCCTCCTTGTAACCCACGATAAAAATCTCGCGGCCCGGGGCGACCGGCGCTATACCCTTCACGCCGGGGAATTGCTGCCGGTATGAGAAGCGTTTCTTTCTTGATGGCGGGCCGCTACCTCCGCGGCGCCGGAACGGGCAGTTCCCCGCGGCGCATCCGGGGAGCAATCCTGAGCGTCGCCTTAAGCCTTATTCCCCTGATTGTTGTTATGGAAGTATCCGACGGCATGATCCAGGGCATCACGGCGCGGTATCTGGAACTCGGCTCCTACCACTTTCAAGCCATAGACTACGGCGACAACGGAAACATGGACGCCCCGGCCCTTTCCCGGCTTGCCGAAAGCCCCGGCGTAATCCTGGCCCTCCGGGAACGCCAGGGAGTAGCCCTGGCCTACGCGGAAACGGGCCGGAGCG
>JAITJV010000124.1 GCA_031278755.1 Treponema sp.
GCTGGAAAGCAGCGCTTCGTGGCAAAAATCGATAAAGGCCAGGTCGTCCATGGTTTTATTGAGAAAAAGGCCGGGATCCGCGTCCAGAACAAACATATCCCGGATCATCCGTATCCGTACATTGAGGATGAAAATGCTGTCCTCAAAGTTCATGCGCTTGTCCATGTTATCACTATCGGTATTTTACGAAAAACCATGAAGCGGGGCAGGCGTCCGGCCGGCGCGTAAATACCGCGTTAAAGCGGCGCCGATTGCGCCGGCGCGGCCGGCGAATTCCCGCCTGGATGAACCGCTGCTTCCCTAGGCAAGCCAGCGGGAAAGCGCCTTCATCACTTCGTCCATGTCGATGGGTTTTGCCAGATGTCCGTTCATGCCGGATTCCAGCGCCTTGTCTATGTCTTCCTTGTAGGCGTTTGCCGTCATGGCGATAATGGGTACCTTTTCGGCGTCTTTCCGGTTAACCAGGGCCCGTATTTTTCCGGTCGCCTCGTGGCCGTCCATGTTGGGCATTTGAACGTCCATAAAAACAAGATCGTAGTAGCCTTCTTTTGAAGCGGCGAATTTGTCAAGCGCTTCTTTTCCGTCTTCCGCTTCCTCGATAAGTACGTGGGTTTCGCCGAGTAATTCCCTGAGGATGATCCTGTTGATCTCAATATCCTCGACAACGAGTATGCGCTTTCCCGCAAGATCCGGGACGCCCCCCCTGGGGGCTTCGACGCTTGTTGTGGCGGCGGCCCTTTCCATATTCAGGGTAAACTCAAAAACCGACCCCACGCCGTATTCGCTTTCGGCGGAGATGATCCCTCCCATAAGTTTTACCAGGTTTTGGCTTATGGCCAGTCCCAGGCCCGTTCCTCCGTAGCGCACGGCTATGGTATTGTCCGCCTGCTCGAAGGCGTTAAAAAGATTTTTTAGCTGTTCTTCTTTTATGCCGATGCCGGTATCGCGGACAAGAAAATGAACCCGGAGTTCTCCGCCCTCTTCTTCCCGGCCCTGTACGGAAAAATCCATGCGTCCGCCGCCGCCGGTAAATTTAACGGCGTTCCCCAGAAGGTTGATCAGAACCTGCTTGAGCCGGAGCTTGTCTCCCATAACCCAGGATTCGCCGGGCAGGGAGAAATCCACGATAAACGCGATATTTTTTTCCTTGCAGCGCAGGGAGATAATCTGTTCCACTTCTTTCATGGCCCTGCCCAGATCCAGGGCTTCCCGGACTATCGCGAATTTCCCGCTTTCGATCTTCGACATGTCAAGAACGTCGTTGAGGATTCCCAGCAGATGATTCGAGGCGGATTCGATTTCCCCAAGGGAAAGGTCTTTCTTTTCGATGATTTCGGTCTGCCGGGCTATGGCGGTCATTCCTATAATCGCGTTGAGGGGCGTCCGTATTTCATGGCTCATTCTCGCGAGAAATTCGCCCTTTGCGCGGGAGGCGACCCTGGCCGCCTCGGTCTGCACTTCCAGTTCACGGGTACGCTGTTTTACGGTACCTTCCAGGTTCAGCGCCATCTGCCTGTTCTTCAAAAACAGCGCCGCCACAAGGCACAGGGCTATCGCCATAAGTACCGACGCGCCGATAAGGAAAGGCTTCTGCGCTCTGGCCATGGCGCCGGAATAATCAAAAACACGCCTTGTCCAGTTGTCTACAATGAGGTTTGTGTCAATCAAAGCCTGTGTTTTATTGACAATCGAACCGAGAAGAACCTGATCCCGGTTGATGCCGAACGCCGACTCATAGGGGCGCTGAAACACCAGGTTCGCCCTGTAACCGGTTTTTTCCATGTAGTTTGTGATACAGAGAAGCAGGTTTCTGGTCCCCATAAGAAGTTCTATTTCCCCTTTTTCAAGCCCCCTGATGGCTTCCGTTCTGTCCGCGTATTCGATTGTGTTCCGGTGATTCGGAAAAAGTTCCCTGAACATGCCGCCGTAGACGGTTCCCCTGATGACGCCGATCTTTTTGTAGGGTATGTCGCTCAAGGTAACTTCAACCATATTTGCAGGAGAGATAAAGGCGTAATAATCGGTCTGATAGGGCGCGGGCGTTATAAGGTAATTTTGTTCGCGGGAAACCGAACGGATTGTTTCCGTGGTCATGGCGGCTTCGCCTTCGTTAAAGCTTTCAACGATTTCTTCCGCCTCGTCTTCCGGCGAGTTGACGCAGACAAAGCGTATGGTGGAAAGCCGTTCAATCGCCGCGAGGGTGTCCACGGCTATGCCCTGCCATTCTTTTTCGCGGCTGTTGTAAAAACTTACCGGATAGTTGTCGTTTTCTATCGCCACGGGAACGGGAATTTCCCTGTGTTCCTCCACATAATGCCGCTCTTCAAACGTAAGGCGGCTCCAGAGGTTGTGCTTTAGGTAGGATTCAATTCCGTCGTCGTACATCTGGGCAAAATGATAACTTCCCGCGGACTGAAGGTATTTTTGAACCACCGAAACGACAGGCGCAAGCCGGGGATCGCCTGTTGCCAGAGATACCCTGTTATACGTAAGGGGTTTGAAGTCCTCGATGATAAGGTTGTTGTAAAGGGAAAAAATTCCTTCCACGGTCTCGTCCATAAAGAGGGCGTCTATTTCCTTAACGATAAGTTTTTGGTAGGCGTCGATGTAGTTTGCCACAGGCATTGCGGTAAATTCCTGCCTGATATAGGGCGATACAAGATCTTCGGTTGTGGTTCCCTCAAGAAAGCCGTATTTGAGCGTCCTGGAATGAGACGCGATGTCAAGCCTGTCGGAGCCTTCCGTACTGACAAACTGTATTTTACGCTCCGCTATCGGATCGGTCATATAGTAACCGGTAAGGGACGATGAAATTTCCCCGGAAAACGAAATGCTGTAATCGTCTATGCCTTCGAGCAGGTCGTCCCAGTTGTATATCACCGGCCTGAACTTGATCCCGAAAAAATCCGAAAGCCATTCGCAGACCAGGGCGGCAAAACCGTCGGTCATGTTGTTTTCATTGCGGAAACATTCGGTGCTTTGGAGCATTCCGTAGGTAAAAAAGGAAGTGCTTCGGGCCAGGGATTCAATGGCCGCCGTTTCCTCAGCTGTTATTCCGGGAACGTCGCTGTAACGGGCATATTCGACGCCGTTCTGTTCCTCGCCGCTTTCCGGCCCGCAGCCCAAAAACAGGAGGCAGCAAGCGGCGAGACAAACGGCGGGAAAGCCAAAACCAACGGGAAACGCCGGTTTCATATCACTTAAAGAACGTGTCAAGCGCCGCCTGATATTGCAGGGCATATTCTTTTACCATCTCTTCGGGAACCACTTCGCCGGAAATCAGGGGCAGCAGGTTAAAGTCCGTTCCAAGGCTGTCCCATATATCGAATCCCGGCCTGGAAGCCATCATAACGGCATAGGCGTAATTTCTGTCGTTCATGTATTGGTTTTTCGACCAGTGTTCTTCGGAAAGTTCCCTATTGCCGTCAAACCAGTTTACCCAGTCAAAAAAAATATCGTACACCAGACGGGGATTTTCGACGCCCCTCGGAATGAAGTACCAGTTGTTTTGGGACCGGCTTTGCCGGTTGCTTTCCCTGTTTCCGTGGGGGCCTACGGGCCAGGGCGCCACGCCGATTTCAAACGGCAGATCCTTTCCTCCCTGTTCGTCGAAAATCCAGTCCGCCCCGATCCAGAACCCGGAAAGCCCTTCGGCGTAGAGGCGGTTGTTGATCTCCCAGTTGGAAGGATCCCAGGGCCTGGCGCTTTTGTCGGTATTGTATATGTCGTAAATAAACGTAAGCACTTCCAGGGTTTTCGGATCCGACAACTCTTCGCGGGCGCTCCTGGCGATACCCGCGTCGTTGGAAAAAAGAAGGTTGGTTAGAAGATCCGTCCAGTAGCCCGAAAAACCGTAAATACGCGGTCCGTCAGCGCCGGCGGTATCTTTGGTAAGAAGCCTGAGGTACTCCCGCCATCTGCCCCAGGTCCACTCGCCCCTGTCCCACAGATCCTGGGGATTGGGAAGCCCCGCCCGGCGGATCATGTCCAGATTAAAGGCCAGCACGTAGGCGCTTGTGCCGCCGGAGACCGAAGGGCTAAAGAGGAATTTTTCCCTTTGCCCCGTAAGGGCAAGGTGTTTCATGATCCGCTGATCGGTAAGCACGTCGGTTTCTTTAAGTCCCATCTCTTCCAGGGAAACGGCATAGTTTTTCAGCACGGCGGGAATGCCGAATTGAAGGTCTACTTCGTAAATGTCCGCGTCGGGCGTCCCTTCCGGAATGGACGTTTCAATGCTTTCCTGAACCCCGTTGAAGGTAAGGTTTACCGAATTGAAAACGACGTTGTACTTTTCCTCGATATACCTGATCCGCTCCAGCCTGAGCCGGGCCGTTTCGGGATAGGCCATTTTCGGATCATCCTCTATGGCCCGGTGTTTGCTCATATAGTAGCGGTTGTACCAGGTCCCCATGGTAATGACCCGCCTGCCGTCCTCGGTGTACTTTGATCCGGAAGGCCGCCTGGCGGAAGAAGGTTCCTCAACTGTCCGGTTTTTACAGGCGGGCAGCAGAAACAGCGGCAGAAACAGCAATGGAAAGAGTGTCCGGAACGGGACAGGACAGCTTGCGTTTTTCATTCCGGCTCCTACCGCGAAGGCGCGGCGCTTCCGAAACCTTCGGAGGCCCGGAAAACGGCGCGGGAATTCGCCCTAAGTTCATTCCCGGCGGCGTTGAAAAAACGGATACCGGCGATAATAAAACCGGAAGGCTTTTCCCCGGCTTCCAGCGCGTTGTCAACCGTGCGGGTAAGGACGAAAAAGTTATCCTCTCCGGGCCTAAAGTATTCCCCCTCGTCCAAAACGGCCTTTACGATATTGGGATTTTTTTCGGGAAGGTACACCGCCCAGTTGTCGAATGATTCGGAACGGTCCTTTCCGCTGTACGCGCGGATTTCTCCCGAAGCGGCGTAGAATTCCCCGTCTTCCCGCTCAAGGGCCAGCGTAAGTTCCATGGTCCTGAGTTCGGCCGCTTTCTTTCCCAGCAGGCTTGAGGCGTCAATGACGATGTAGGGATCTCCGGCCCCCGCCATGTCTGCCTTTACCGCCCTGCCGTTTCCGTAGTCAACAAGGCCCAGCTGAATTTTTGCCGCGCCGGGAGGAGACTCGTCAACCGCAAGAAAGGCGAAGCGGCCGTCGCTAAAGTCGATGCCGGGAGCGCCGCATCCGCCCAATACGAAGGCCGCCAGCACTGCCAAAACAGAATACTTCAGGGGATCTTCCTTAACCATTACCGTTATCATATCATACAAGGGGAAAGTTTTCCATGCTTTGTGACGCCCATGTTCATTTGAAAAATCTGCTCGAACTGGAGCCGGATGCCGAAACCACCCGCCGCCGTCTGGGCATAGCCGCCGCGGCAAGCGCCTGGAACAGGGCGGAATTCGCGTTTCACCGGGAACTTGCCGCCGCCGCGAAACGCGACAACGCCCCGCCGCTTTTCCTTTGCTTTGCCGTTCACCCCCAACTGCCGGGGAACCTTGCCGGCAAAGCCGCCGGCGCGGATTGCGCCGCAATCCATGATTCCGCCGCAATCCGGGATTCCGCCGTTGCCCTTGCCGAATACGCGGCGGCGGGGGAACTCGCGGCGATTGGCGAAACGGGTTTTGACCTTTTTGACGAAAGCTACCGCGCGACGGAAGCCGAACAGGACAGGCTTTTCGCCCTGCACCTGGACGCCGCCCTGCGTTACGGCCTTCCCCTGGTACTCCATGTCCGCAGGGCCATGCACAAGATCTTTCCCCATACCGGGGCCTTAAAAAAGCTTCCCGCCGTCGTGTTTCATTCCTGGCCGGGGAGTCCCGACGAGGGCTTTTCCATTCTGCGCAGGGGGATAAACGCCTTTTTTTCTTTTGGGACGACGATTTTGCTGAACCACAAAAACGCGATCCGTTCCTGCGCCGCCTTCCCCGCCGAACGGCTTCTTTTTGAGACCGACGCCCCGTTCCAGCCTTTGCGGGGAAAGCGTTATTCGTCATTCGAGGACCTTCCCGCCGTGATCCGCGCCGCCGCCGCAATCCGCTGCCCGGATGCGGCGGCCGAAAGCCCGGAACCGGAACGGCTTGGCGGCGCGGCGTTTTACCGGGTATTTTGCCCGTGATGCCGGCGGAAAGGTGACTGACATGCCTGACACCCTTGTGTTACCCGGAGGAAAGAAGAAAAACCACGGAGAACACGGAGTTTCACGGAGGAAAGAAGATTGTCGAATTAACAGGACTCCGTGTCCTCCGTGACCTCCGTGGTGGATTTCCTAAAAAAAACCACGAAAAGGTACGGAGGAAGAAGGACGTTTGCGGGTGCCGGAGCAAAGATCAGAAAATGAGAATGTTCCCCGGCGAAGCCGGGGTGCGTAGCGGCTAACATGGGTGAATGGAGGCCGAGGGGCAAAACCGGCTCTTGCAATTGTTATGAAAGCAACTGCCAGACATATACAGACCTTATACGACTTGGGGAAAAATATGATAAAAACACTTGACAATATGTATTATAATGCATATTATAAATTATGTGGGAAATATATGTGACAGATGAGTATTTAGAATGGTTTTCTCAATTATCAGAACATGACAAAGAAATCATTCTTATAAAGGTTCATTTATTGGTTGAATTTGGACCAGGATTATCAAGGCCCCATGCCGATACATTACACGGTTCAAAA
>JAITJV010000286.1 GCA_031278755.1 Treponema sp.
TGCCTTTAATATAGCATAAAGCGTTGCAAGATTCTACCATAAATAATCGGGCTTGTTCGGAAACTGAAGGGTTAAAACGGCTTCAATCTACACGAATGAGCCTCCGCGGAGCAAGCGCGTAAACGTAGTTTGCAACGCGGTATTAAACCAGACTTTCGAATAAACGCGCAACTTCCGGGAAAAGAAAGGGTCATAAAATAATCTTGACATTTTCAAGAAATATGTTATATTGAGTATGACAAAATATTGATTTTTGTCATGAAGGGGTATCAATGGCTATTGAAATAAAAGCCACCGGTAAAGCCGTTCCGTCTCAAAGAATCAGCAACGACGATCTAGCGCTCAGAATTGATACCAGCGACGAGTGGATCCGTTCCCATACGGGGATAGGATCCCGGTATATTGCCGACGAAGATACGGCCTGCAGCGATTTGGGGGTTCTCGCCGCCCGGGAAGCCCTGAATCTGGCAATTGAGCGGGGCGTTGTGGGGGAAAAAACCACCGGGGAGCTGGTTTTAACGGTGGATCTTATCGTTTTGGCAACCGCGACCCAGGATTATTACAGCCATCCCGCAACTTCCTGCATCATCCAGCATAGTATTGGGGCAAAAAACGCCGCCGCCATGGACATTACCGTAGCCTGTTCGGGTTTTATCTATGCTCTGGAAACGGCCGCGGCCCTTTTAAACGCCGATCGCCGGCGTAAACGGGCCCTGGTAATCGGCGCGGAGGTTCTTTCCCGGATCACCAATTGGGAGGACAGGGAAAGCTGCGTTCTCTTTGGGGACGGGGCCGGGGCGATCCTCCTGGAAAAAACAGAAGATTCAGGCCGGGGCGTTGCAAACCGGGGCCTCATCAGAACCATCCTGGGGGCCGACGGCTCAGGCTGGGAATATCTGATAGTTCAGCGCGGGGGAAGCCGCCATCCCTGGAAAAAAGGGGAAGTAGTTGACGTGCCGCCTTCCATCGCCATGAACGGACACGCGGTGTATAACTTTGCCGTAGGAATCATAACCGAAACCATCGACAGGCTGATAAAAGAAGAAAACCTGAACCTGAACGATCTTGCCTGGATCATTCCCCATCAGGCCAACGCGCGCATAGTCCAGGCCGCGGGGAAGCGTCTTAAAATACCGGAAGACAAGTTCTACCTCAATATGGAAGAATATGCCAATACGTCATCCGCATCGATTCCCATTTGTATGGATGAACTGAACCGTTCCGGAAGGCTCAAAAAGGGCGATTTAATTTTAACCGTCGGCTTTGGCGGCGGTCTTACCTACGGAGGAAATTTAATCCGATGGTAAAAGCTGAATTGCAAAAAGCGGCATTTTTATTTCCGGGACAGGGCGCCCAGTATCCGCAGATGGCGCTTGATTTTCTTGAAGAAGGAAGCGGCGGAGCGGCGGAACTTTTCGATCTTGCTTCGGAAATTACCGGACGGGATATGCGGGCCTTTCTCAAAAATGCGGACAGGGAAACGCTGAAGCGCACCGATGTTTCCCAGCCCGCCATTACCCTTGCGAATCTTGCGGCGGCCGCTTTTCTTGCCGAACGGGGAATAAAACCCGCCGTTTGCGCGGGTTTCAGTCTTGGCGAATACGCCGCCCTCGCCGCCGCGGGCGTGATCACGGCCGGGGACTCTTTCCGCCTGGTAAAGGCCAGGGGAGAAGCGATGCAGAAGGCGGCGGACAGGCTTGCGTCACAGGGCGCGCCGGGCATGGCCGCGGTTCTGGGGCTTGATCCCGAAACGGCCGAATCGCTGATCGCGGAATGGAAGATACCC
Organism: Treponema sp.; assembly: GCA_031278755.1. Lineage (GTDB taxonomy): Bacteria > Spirochaetota > Spirochaetia > Treponematales > Breznakiellaceae > JAIROE01. The sequence continues at coordinate 1,787 of JAITJV010000286.1, forward strand.
GGATTGTACGCGGCGAACATTAATTCCCCGCGGCAGATCGTTGTTTCGGGAACCGCCGGCGCCCTCGAAGAAGGCGGGCGCCGTTTCAAAGAAGCGGGAGCCAGGCGTTATGTGCGGCTCGAAGTAGCAGGCCCTTTCCATTCGCCGCTTGTCGCCGAAGCGTCGGAAGAATTCCGTCCTGTTCTGGAAGCCGTTCCTTTCGGCGATCCCGCCGTACCGCTGTATTCAAATGTTACGGGAAAACGCGTAAGATCGGGCGCCGAAGCAAAGATCCTCGCCTTGAGGCAGATCACCGGGCCTGTACGGTGGACGGAAGAAGAAGACGCCGTCGCAAAAGAAGGCATAGACGCGGCGCTTGAAACCGGTCCGGGAAAGGTGCTCGCGGGCCTCTGGAAAGAAGTACAGGCAAACATTCCCTGCCGTCCGGCGGGAACCGCCGCGGATATACGGACATTAACAGAATACGAACCGGAGGAAAAAGCATGCGTTTGCAAAACAAAAAGGCGCTTGTAACCGGAGCCTCGCGGGGCATAGGCCGGGCGACGGCGGACCGCTTTATTGCGGAAGGCGCCGAAGTCTGGGGAATAGGAACCAGGGAACCGGAAGACATAGGCGGGCGCATCGAAAAAGCCGGAGGCCTTCTTCACTGGATCAGCGCGGACCTTGGAAACCTTGAAGGAACCGAAGCCCTTGTTGAAAGCCTCATAAAGGAATCGGGGGGGTTTGACATTCTTGTAAACAACGCGGGGATCACGCGGGACAATCTTTCATTCAGGATGAGCCTTGACGATTTTCAGAAAGTCCTCGACGTAAATCTTACCGCGGCCTTCCTTGCAGCCAGAACCGCCGGGCGGGATATGATTAAACGGCGAAGCGGATCAATAATCAACATGGCGAGCGTCGTCGGCCTTCACGGAAACGGAGGGCAGGCGAATTACGCGGCGAGCAAGGCGGGGCTTATAGGACTCACCAAAAGCCTTGCCAGGGAAACGGCGCCCCGCGGCGTGCGGGTTAACGCTATAGCTCCCGGCTTTATCATGTCGGACATGACCGCCGCCATGAACGATGAAGCGAAGGAAAAAATGCTCACAATCATACCCCTCAAACGCGCGGGAACTCCCGAAGATGTTGCGGGAACCGCGCTGTTCCTCGCGTCGGATGAATCGGCCTATATCACAGGCCAGGTAATATCCGTTGACGGGGGCATGTTCATTTAGGAGCTTAACATGGACAGAAAGAAAAAAGTGGTTGTAACCGGCATGGGCGTCATTTCACCTGTAGGGAATTCA
>JAITJV010000303.1 GCA_031278755.1 Treponema sp.
GGGCGTCCTCAAGCACAGGGGCGTGGTGGATTACGCCATAGGGGACGTCAATCCGGGGGTCTTTGTGATCTTTACAACGGAAAACCAAAAACTGCGGGAGGGGCTTATACAGCGGGATATGGGGCCGGGCCCCTGCTATCTCCTCTTCCGGCCCTATCACCTGTGCAGCTGCGAAACCCCCCTCACCGTCGCCCAGGCGGTTATCTACGGCGAAAGCACCGGATACCCGGGGCGCAGGCTTTACAGCGAATGCACCGCCATCGCCAAGCGCGATCTTAAAACGGGGGAAACCCTTGACGGGATAGGCGGATACTGTTACCGCGTCGGCATCGAAAAGTACGAAGACGCCCTCGCGTTAAAGGCGCTGCCCGCGGGGCTTGCAAAAGGGGCGGTTCTGACGCGGGATATCGCGAAGGACGGCGTCATCACCTATAACGACGTCCGTTTTGAAGGTGAATCGGTCCTTCGAAACATGAGGAACGTTCAGGATAATCTTTATTCATGAGGAGACAACAATGCCGGGAAAAATGAACGCCCTGGTTCTCCGGGGGCCGGGTGATTTTGAATTTGAAGAGGCCGCGGCGCCGGAGTGCCCCCCGGCGGGGCTTCTTGTAAAGGTGCTTGCCTGCGGACTCTGCGGCTCCGATCTGCGGACGCTCTACTCCGGCAGAAAAGGCATGTCCTATCCCTGGATTATCGGCCACGAGGTTTCCGCGGAAATTGTACAAACAGGCGCCGCCTATAGAGGCCCGTATAAACCGGGCGGCGTATTGGCCGTCGCCCCCGTCGTCTACTGCGGGGCCTGCGATTTCTGCATGGAAGGACGGTTCGAATTTTGCGACAACATCCGCGAGCTTGCGCAGCACTGGCAGGGAGGCTTTGCCGAATATATGCCCATTCCCCCCGAAGCCCTGGCCCACGGCGTCATACGCCCCCTGCCCGCGGGGCTTGATCCGGTGTACGCCGCCGCGGCCGAACCGCTGTCCTCCTGCCTTCACGCGCAGGAAAGGGGGAGGACAGGCAGGGGAGACACGGTAGTCGTCATAGGCTGCGGCCCTATAGGCTGCGCGCATACGACAATCGCAAAGGCAAGGGGGGCCGCCCGGATTATTGCCGCCGATGTTTCTTCCGAAAGACTTGAAATGTGCCGCGGCTTCGGGGCGGACGCCCTCGTCAATTCCGCTTCTGAAGATTTGACCGGGGCGGTGCTGCGGCGCACAGACGGAAAAGGCGCCGATGTAATAATAACGGCAAACCCTGTTCCCGAAACACAGGTACAGGCGGTGGAAATGGCCCGCAAGAGCGGCCGCATACTGCTTTTCGGCGGCCTTCCCCCGCATGACTCAAAACCCGGCATAGACACAAACATTGTCCATTACCGCGGGCTGGAGCTTATAGGAACCACCACCTTCGCCCCCCGGCATCACAAAACGGCGCTGGACATGATAACAAACGGAAGTTTTCCCGTCGGGAAATTCGTCACCCATGTACTGCCGCTTGAAAAAGCCAAAGACGGCATAGGATTGGCAAAAGAAGGAAAAGCGCTTAAAGTTGTTTTTAAGCCCTGATTGCAGCAAGGAGAAGAAAATGGCTCTGCAGGATGATTCGTATAGACGGGCCTGTACAATGTGGGAAAAGGACGCTTCCGTCCTTTCAAAATTAAACAGCCTTGTAAAACAGGAAGCCTACGAAGCGGTATTAAATACGATTTTAAACTGCAAGGGCCGCGTTGCTACTATGGGTATGGGAACATCGGGAGTGGCGGCCAGGAAAATCGCCCACATGTTATGCGCAGCCAATGTTCCTTCCTTTTTTGTTTCAGCCGGCGATGCGGCGCACGGCGCCTTCGGTTCCGTTCAAAAGGGAGACGTGCTTATCATGCTTTCCCGCGGCGGCGGCACGGAAGAACTGGTAAACCTTGTGGAATCAATAAAAGAAAAAGAAATAACGCTTGTTACCGTAACGGCGAATCCCGGTTCCCCCCTGGCAAAAGCCTCCGACGTGGCGCTGCATCTTGACGCGGACGAATCCGATCAGAGGGGGGTTCTCCCCACTTCCAGCATCATTGCGGTCATCGCGGTCTTTGACGCCGTTGCCGATGAGCTAACCCGTTATCCCCAATTCACGAAGAAAATTTTTTATTACAACCATAATCACGGGGCCGTCGGCGCATGGCTCAAAGAAGACGTCAACAACGGACGGGGAATATGAAAAAAGAAAATGTAAAGAAAACGGAAATGGACAAGGGGAATATGTCGCGGGAAACCTTTGTGCGGCTGCAGTCGGTCTATTCATCCCTTAAAACCGCGGAAAAAAAGGCCGCTGATTTTATGCTGAAAAGCCCGGAAAAAATCACGGAGAACAACATCACCGAAGCGGCGGGCATGGCGGGATGCAGCGAAGCGACCCTGGTCCGCATCGCAAAGCGGCTTGGCTACGGCGGGTATCCTGAATTGCGTTCGTCCATAATTAAATCCGGCGGCGCTGATATTCCCTATTCGGGGGTCACCGCCGGCAGCAGCGACGCCGATATAATCCGCGGGGTGTTCACGGCTTCAATCAGGGCGATTGAAGACAGCCTTAACATGCTTGACGTTGACGGTTATATAAAGGCCGTAGAAATACTCAAAAGGGCGAAGAAAGTGCTGTGGGTCGGAAGCGGCGACGCCCTGATGATCGCCCTTTCCGGGTGTTTTAAATTTTCCCGCATAGGCGTTGACGCCAGATGCATGAATGATTTCGACAACCAGCTTGTCCAGGCTTCCCAGCTTTCAGACAACGACGCGGTAATCGCCATTTCCCACTCGGGAAGGACCGGCACCGTATACGACGCCGTCAAGGAAGCAAAATCCCATAACGCAAAAATAATCGCCATTACCAATGTTCCCGTG
>JAITJV010000316.1 GCA_031278755.1 Treponema sp.
CGCCCCGATCAGCTTTGTGTTCCCTTTAAAGGCTATGAGGGGGCCAAGGAACTGTATTCAAAACTCTACGGGCCTACCCCCCTATGGAACGTGCTCAGGGTCGAGCACGTAATTGACGACGGCGTTACCGGCGCGGTGGAGTGGATATCCTGCCCAACGCCCCCGGAAGACTGCGCCGAAGAAAAATTCCGTCCGTGTCAGTGGGACGTCCATTCCTGGCAATCGGGGTTCGCGGCCTATGAACGGAACCCGAAAAACGGAAAAATTTGGTGTATCAGGATTTGCGACTATTACGGGTATGAATATCCCGACGGCAGAATAAAGGAAGCGTATATGGGAAATCCCTACCCCTCAGGCCCATGTGAGTTCAATGAAGAATTGAAGACGGAGAATTTGCATATTAGATGGTAAGCCGGTCCTTTTTGTTCCTGTACCGGGGTTGTTCGGAAACTTCAGGTTTCCGGGCGGCTTCCGCCAAAAAGGACCCGGCGGACGAGCCTCCGCGGAGCAGGCGCGCAAACGCGGTTTGCGACGGGATATTAAACCAGACTTTCGGATAAAGCCCTCCGGGCTTTGTCCTCCGCCGGTTCAACCGGCCGGGTCATTGAACAAGCCCGTTGATCGCGCCCCGGCAAAGAGGTATATTATGTAGTATGTTTGAATTTACTACGCAGGGAACCTGTTCCTCAAAGATACGTTTCGAGCTGCGTGAAGGGCGCGTACATTCACTTTCTTTTGAAGACGGCTGCGATGGGAATCTCAAGGCGCTTTCCGTGCTTGCGGAAAACATGCCCGCGGAAGAACTTGTACAAAAGCTCAAGGGGCTGCGATGCGGGGACAGGGAAACTTCCTGCGCCGATCAGCTTGCCCTGGCCCTTGAAGAGGCGTCGGGGAATTCATGAAACTTCTCCTTCACTGCTGCTGCGCCCCATGCACGGTGCAGTGCGCCGTGTCTTTTATTGAAGAAGGAACGCGGCCGGATCTTTACTGGTACAATCCAAACATTCACCCCTATACCGAATATAAGGCGCGGCGGGACGCGCTTGTCCAATATGCCGCATACACGGAGCTTGAATGCAGAACCGATGATGAATACGGATTGCGGCGCTTTATCGGTGAAACCGGTCATGCTGAAAGCGGCGGGGCGGGCGGCGGAAAATATCCCGCCCGCTGCGCCGTCTGCTACAGAATGCGCCTTGAGCGAACGGCGGCCCGCGCCGCGGAATGGGGTTATGAATCTTTCGGCACGACCCTCCTTATCAGCCCGTATCAAAACCACGGTCTGGTCCGCGCAACAGCCGAAGAATACGCAAAAAAATATTCCGTCCCTTTTCTTTACCGCGATTTCCGTCCGCGTTTCAGGGAAGGACGGTCCGGAGCGAGAAACATGGGGCTTTATATGCAGAAGTATTGCGGCTGCATTTACAGTGAAGAAGAACGGTACCTTGGCGGACGCCCGGCCCCGTATTCGGAAGCGGCGCCGCGGCCGGCCCTGTCTCAGGCGGAAAAAGCATGAACCCCCTTTTTCAGCGGCTCGCCCTGCTCACCGGAACGGACGCGCTTGATTCCCTTGCGGAAACCCGCGTCATCGTGTTCGGCCTGGGAGGAGTGGGAAGCTGGTGCGCCGAAGCCCTTGTCCGTTCCGGGGTCGGCTTCATCGACATAGTCGATTCAGACAGGATCTGCGTTACCAACATCAACCGGCAGGTGGAAGCGACAAGCCGCACCGTGGGTTTTTCAAAAGCCGAAACGCTGAAGGAGCGGCTTCTTGAAATCAACCCCGCCTGCGCCGTCAACGCAATGGAAAAAGTGTTTTCGCGGGAAACCGCCGGCAGTTTCGATATTGCCCGGGCCGATTATGTGATAGACGCCATAGACAGCTTAACCTTCAAACTGGATTTAATTGAAGCATGTTCCGAAGCGGGAGTTTCTTTTTTCTCATCCATGGGAATGGCCCAAAAACTTGATCCCACGCGGCTCAGGACCGCGGATATATGGAAGACCGAAGGCTGCCCCCTTGCGCGGCTTGTGCGGCAGGGGCTGCGGAAGCGCGGGTATTCCGGCCATTTTACCGCGGTCTACAGCGACGAACGGCTCCCCCTCCACGAAGGCGCGGTCTGCGGGGGCGCGGCGTGCCTCTGCCCCGCAGGCGGCCGCAGCGGCCCCGAGTGGTGCGGCATGAAGCGGGTGATTAACGGCAGCGCCGTTACCGTTACCGCCGCGGCGGGCCTTGTTCTTGCAAGCCTCGTCATACGCGGCCGCATGAACATCCATGGCTGACCGTTTTCTCCGCCGCGCGGCGCCCCGGGAGATCGTCAAAAAACTTGCCGCCAGGGCCGTATATGAACGGAATCTGATTGAAGAAGGCGACAGGATACTTATCGCGGTTTCAGGGGGCAAGGATTCCACGACGCTTGCGTGGGTCCTTGCGGAACTCAGGGCCGTCCTTAAAAGAAACTACCGTCTTGCGGCCCTCCATATCTCAAGCGATTTCTGTTCGTGCTGTAAAAAATCCATTCTTTCGCAAAAACTTGAAGAATGGGGAATTCCCTTTACCGATCTTTTTGTTCCCGTCATGGGCCGGCTCAAGGAAGGGCGGAAGATGAACTGCTACTGGTGCTCAACACAGCGGCGGACCGAACTGCTTAAATATGCGGTGGAAAACGGCTTTAACAAAATCGCCCTTGGCCATCACCTTGACGACGTCATCGAAACCTTTTTTATGAATATGACGGAAAAGGGCGAGCTTTCCGCCATGCCCGTGATGCTTGCATACCGCAAATACCCGGTAAGCCTGATCCGCCCCCTTGCCTACGCCGAAGAAAGACAGATCGTCTCATGCGCGGACGAACTTTCCATACTCAAGGCGGCCTGCACCTGCCCCTACGGGGTCAATTCAAAACGCCGCGTCATGCGGAAAAAGATCGCGGACTTTTCAGGCGGTTCGGGGGCCGTCAAACGCCGCATCCTCCGCGCCCTTTCGGGATCCGATCTGCTTGAAGAGTGAGCCTAAAACCTCCATCCCGCTCCGGCGCTGATCCTGATAAAACCCGGAGGCGGACTGTGGGAAGAAAAAGTCTGCGCGTACTCAAAGCCGGCATCGATAAATAAATTCCTCCATATAATCCATTCGAAGGAAACCCCGGCGTTCACCACCGGTAAAATCGTCGCAACCGACCGGGAAGCCGAACCGTCGGCATGGGCAAATTTTATTCCAAAAATACCAACAAGCCCGCCGCCAAGACGAAAATTCAACGCCATGATCCGTTTGTTAAACCACCATTGATACACAGCGTCCAGTGCAAAACCCATCATCGTTCCGTCAACCGTATGGCTGCCGGTTTTTGTTTTCATTATTCCCAGCTGCGGCGTTAGTTCCGCGCCGATAAAACCCCAGGATTGTTTGTACGGGATCACCTGCGCCCTGCCGTAAAAACCCGCCGGATAAAAGGGACTGCTGTAAGTGTTAAAAAGATAGCCGTACAGGGGAATCACGGGCGCATATCCCAAAGAAATGTTTATATCAACTGCCTGCCTGAAACCGGAACGGAAACCATGGTAAACAGTCCGGAACCCGCCGGGGTTGATGACGGTAATATCGTACGATCCCTGAACCAATTCAGATGCGGGAAAAACAAGCTCGACAGAAGTTTCATCTTCGCTGTACTTTATCGAAAGGGGCATTATTCGGTCCTGATCCGGCCTTCCGGTCATAAAGATCTGCGCTTCGTCCATCAAACCGGAACCGATCAAGACCAGAGAAAATTCCTTCGCCATGATCTCGACATTGTAAGAGGGAGGTTCTGTCCGTTCTACCTTTGGTTCCCTGGCAACAAACACGCGGATAC
>JAITJV010000318.1 GCA_031278755.1 Treponema sp.
TGGATTTGTTTAAGGCGGGATCGAGCATGCTCCGCTCGAAGATGAGGTTCATGTCCGTATCCCAGATTTTGGGAAACAGGCAGGGCAGGGGGCGGGCTTTCCTGTTCATGCCGTGAACGGGAAGTTCGTCCGCCGCGATGATGATGATCCCCGTGTACGAGGGGACGATCCCCGGGGCAAGGGCGTGGGGGACTTCCGCCGGGCGGCGGTGCCGGATTAACTGTTCGCTGAGTCCCGCAAGGCTTAAAAAATAATGTGAAAACATCGTTGAAAGATCGGGTGAAAGGGAAGGGGGTACGATACGGGCGCCCAGGGCGAGGTTTTCCGCTTCCATAAGGCTGTATTCGCCCCGCGTTACCAGATCTCCAAGGGTGGATGAAGAATCAACGGGAAGTGAAAGAATGGCGGGCCGGAGCAGCCGCAGGTATTCGTTTTCAACAATAGCTTCCCCCCGGAGCCTTCCCGCCGGCAGTTTTATACCGGCCGAGGCCAAATTCAGGGAAACCGACGCGCTTATCTCCATTCTGTCCCATTCAACCGCCCCGTCTATATCCACTTCCAGCGCCGGAAGGGCCGCCGCGGGGAGGATCAGCATAACCAACAACAGACGGTATTTCATCAATCCTGATTCCTGTATACATGGGCCTGTCCCAAAACTATGCGCTAAAACGCGCGGTTTTGGCACAGGCGCTTGCAGTTTTTCAGGCTTTCAGCCGTGCAAAACCGCGGAATTTAAGGCCGCTTTCCCAAAAACTGAAGTTTTGGAAAAGCCTCTTTATCTTATCGGTACTTTCAGGTTCCTTCCTTCGCGCAAGATTCCGTTTAATTCCATTCCGTTTGCTTCCGCCAGCGCTTCAGGATCGACATGATAGGCCAGGGCTATGGCCCAGAGGGTTTCGCCTTTTTTGACCAGATGGTTTCCGTCAAATACCAGGCCTTCGGCGCTTACCGTATGCTGATAGGGGCCTACGTCCCTGAACGCGGGGATGCGGAGTTCCTGCCCTATTCTCAGGTAGCGCGGGCTGACGCCGGGATTGGCGCTCTCTATAAATTCGACGGAAACATCGTAATGGCGGGCAAGGGCGGAAAGGGTGTCCCCGGAACGTATTGTATAGTAATAATAATTGATGAATTTCAGGTCCCGGCGTTCCAGAACCGCCGCGACGGCTTGTGAATAGTCCGAGGGAACCTTGAGCATATAGTTCCGGCCGGGCGGGGTGACGCCCCGGACAAGTTCGCGGTTTCCGTTCCGCAGCACTTCCCTGTCTATGCCCGCCGCCTCCGCTATAATATCAAGATCGGCCGCCCTGTCAACGGGAACCCGCGTCCATTCCGGTCCTTCAGGCCAGTAGTCGATCCCGAAACGGCGGGGATCGGACAGTATGTAGGCGGCCGCGAGAAATTTCGGCACATAATGCACCGTTTCGGTCCTCAGTTCCTTCCTGCCGCACAGGGTCCAGTAATCCCGTATCCCGGTACGCGCTATGGCGCGGGTTACCCCCCCGAGGCCCGCGTTGTAGGCGGCAAGCGCCAAAGCCCAATCCCCCAGGGAGCGGTAGTTGTCTTCCAGTTTGGCGAGGGCCCCCCTTGTCGCTTTCCAGAAATCCTTCCGTTCGTCCATCCATTCGTTTATTTTCATGTCAAAGGGGCCTATGCTGTTCCGCATGAACTGCCAGATGCCTACAGCCCCCGATTTGCTCCTGGCGTCGGGGGAAAAACCGGATTCTATCACCGGAAGGTACATAAGTTCGGGGGGAAGGTTCCGTTCGGCAATTTCCTTCCGGATAAAGGGAATGTACAGGCTTCCCCGTTTCATCACCGTATTGAGCCATGTTATGCCGCCGGGGCTTGTGTACTGGCGTATGTAGCGCCGGGTCAGTTCTTCGTCTATGCCGGAAACGGCGAAGGCCGCGGGCGGCGGGGAAGGCCGGGAAACAAGGCGGGCCGGCCTGATATACGGCGTCTTCCGCTGGGGACGGACGGGTTCTTCAGTCTGCGCCGTCAGAAAGACGCCGGAAAGGATAAACGCAACGCATATACAAAGCCGCGCCCTGTGGAAGAACATTCAGAATTTTTCTCCGTAATAAACGCCCGCCCATTCCCACCGGCCGTGTATCTCCGGATCCGCCGGAAAATTTACCTTGCGAAAGTAAAAGTACCAGGTGGAGATATACTGGGACCAGCCCCATGTCCTGAGGTACGCTTCATTGGCGTTGGATCCCGTGTCAAGATCGCCGGCGTAGTAAATGCGGTTGCCCCTCATAAATTCGGACAGGTTGAATTCGGCCATGCCCGCGTCGTCGGTTTCTTCCTGCTCCCAGGTGCGGGCGAAAAAATTCACCTTTGCCCGGTACTGCCAGAGCCGCCAGCTGTTCCCCCCGTCAAGGGCGGCCTTGATGTTGTCAAGAAGGACGTTAAGGTTTTCAAAGGTCCAGTCGCGGGGAGAATTGTTGAAATCGACGATCTGTTTCGCGTAGTTGTCCGCGCTGGGAAAGCCCGGAATGTTTGTCCCCATGTACGGAAGGTAGCGGGTATAGGCTTCAATCGCCCTGTTCCATTCCCCCGTCCGCTCATAGTTCTGCCCGAGCATAAAGAGGGCGGTCCCCATGTCCGTCTTTTCGCCGAAACGGGAGATAAGCTCCTGATAGTAGCGGACCTTCTGTTCGGGATTGGACGTGAGGTTTATAAGCTGGTTAAGGCATGCAAGGTGTATAGATTCGCCGTTAACGGTAAGATCGGGGTAGTTTTTGATGATGAGTTCAAAGAACCGGGCCGCCACGGGCAGGGCCTCCTGCTGCATATACGCGTGGGCGATCATCAAAATGTAATAGGCGTTGTAAGGATCGCCGGGGTTGGCGTTGGTTCTTTCCCCGAGGAAATTGATGAGCTTTCCGTATTCCTTAAGCCGCATGTAGCTGTTGGCTATTTCCCGGATCACGGTGAATTGATGTTCCCCCGGGGCGGATTCTTCGTCAAGAAGGGCAAAAAGATCTTTCAGTGTTTCTTTTTCCTGTCTTGTTCCCGCCATGTAATAGGGATTGGCCGCCCGTTTTTCTTCCCCCGCGCAGCCTGAAAGCAGAAAGGGAAGGAATAACAGGGACAAAATCGGAAAAAGGCTTTCTTTCTTGTTCAATTTGATTGTATATTATACAGGGATACCG
>JAITJV010000321.1 GCA_031278755.1 Treponema sp.
CGAACTGTACGGAAAAGATCGGCTCAAAAGAATTTGGTACGACATGGCCGTCATACGGGAATTCGAAACCATGCTCAATTCCTTTAAGACGCAGGGAAGCTGGAACGGCATAGAGTACAACCACAAGGGGCCCGCCCATCTTTCCATGGGGCAGGAAGCTTCATCGGTAGGGCAGTGCGTAAATCTTGACACAGACGACTTTATTTTCGGAAGCCACCGGAGCCACGGCGAAATTATTGCCAAGTGCTGTTCCGCCGTCTGGCAGCTTACAAGGGACGGGGCCGGAGAGAAAAAACTTGAAGGAATCATGAAGGGTTTCCTTGACGGGGAAACGCTGGCGGCGGCGGAGAAGATCCCCTACAAAGACATGCGCGATCTTGCCGAAAATTTTGTTCTTTACGGAACGCTTGCGGAAATCTTCGCGCGCAGGGCGGGTTTTAACCGGGGACTCGGCGGAAGCATGCACGCATTCTTCACCCCCTTTGGCTCCATGCCCAACAACGCCATAGTGGGCGGTTCCGCCGACATCGCGTCGGGGGCGGCCCTCTACAAGCGGATCAACAAAAAGCCGGGAATAGTGATCGCAAACATAGGGGACGCGTCCATGGGCTGCGGCCCCGTCTGGGAGGCGATGATGCTTTCGGCAATGGATCAGTACCATACCCTCTGGCCCAAAGACGCAGGCGGCGCGCCGCCCATACTTTTCAATTTCTTTGACAACTTCTACGGCATGGGCGGGCAGACTCTGGGGGAAACCATGGGCTACGGATCCGTCGCGCGGGTAGGCGCGGGCGTCAATCCCGAAAACATGCACGCCGAACGGGTGGACGGCTACAATCCGCTCGCCGTCGCCGAAGCGGTCGCCAGAAAAAAACAGATACTGCTTGAAGGCAAAGGCCCGGTGATCCTCGACACGATCACCTACCGCATATCGGGCCATTCGCCTTCCGACGCTTCAAGCTACCGCACCGCCGAAGAAGTAAAGCTCTGGCAGGAAGCCGATTCCATAGAAGCCTACGGCGCGTACCTTGCCGGAAACGGAATCGCCGAAAAATCGGAACTTGAAAATATGCGCTCCGCCATTACCGCAAAGATGACCGAGGTCGTCAAACGCGCGGTAAACGACGAAGCCTCTCCGCGGCTGGGCGGCGCTTTTATTGAAGGGGTGATGTTCTCCAACGGCAAAGGCTTCCCCGGCGGCAGGGCCGAAAAATTTGACGACAGGGAATGTGAACTGCTCGAATCCCCGAAGGAAAACGCGCGGGTCAAGGCTTTGGCGGGAAAGATACGCTGCGGCTTTGACGCCGAAGGCAAGCCCGTTTCCAAGAACAGGGTTTTCCAATACCGGGACGCGCTCTTTGAGGCGATGCTTCACCGTTTTACCATAGACCCCTCCATGGCGGCCTGGGGCGAAGAAAACCGCGACTGGGGCGGCGCATTCGCCGTTTACCGGGGACTCACCGAACTGCTGCCGTACAACAGGCTCTTCAACAGCCCCATTTCGGAAGGCGCCATAGTCGGCGCAGGCGTCGGCTACGCCCTTTCGGGGGGCCGCGCCGTTGTGGAGCTCATGTACTGTGATTTCATGGGAAGGGCCGGAGACGAAATCTTCAACCAGGCTTCCAAATGGCAGTCCATGTCGGCGGGGCTTCTCAAAATGCCCCTCGTAATACGTGTTTCGGTGGGAAACAAATACGGCGCGCAGCACAGCCAGGACTGGGCGGCCATTGTCGCGCACATCCCCGGCCTCAAGGCGTATTTCCCCGCCACCCCTTACGACGCAAAGGGAATGCTCAACCTTGCGCTGAGGGGAACGGACCCGGTCGTGTTTTTTGAAAGCCAGCTCCTCTACGATATGAGCGAACGTTTTGAAAAGGGCGGCGTCCCCGAAGGGTACTACGAAATCCCCGAAGGGGAGCCGGCCGTACGCATCGCCGGAAAAGATATAACCATCGCGGCATTGGGCGCGGCGCTCTACAAGGCGGTGGACGCGGCAAAGATATTAAAGGAACGTTTCGGCATGGAAGCCGAGGTGATGGATCTCAGGTTTATCAACCCGCTTGATTACGGAAAAATAGTTGAATCGGTAAAAAAGACGGGCAGGATCGTCCTTGTAAGCGACGCCGCGGAGCGGGGCAGTTTTCTTCATACCGTCGCAAGCAACATTCAGACCTTCGCCTTTGATTATCTTGACGCCCCCGCCGCGGTAGTGGGAAGCCGCAACTGGATAACCCCCGCGGCGGAAATGGAGGAACTCTACTTCCCCCAGACAAACTGGATCATCGACGCAATACACGAACGCGTCTGCCCCCTCGCAGGCTATACGCCCGGGACCGTACAGACAACGCTTGATCTTATGCGCCGGAACAGGCTTGGGGTGTAGCCTTGAACATCATAAACGATCCCCGCGCCGGCATGGAGGAACGCATTGAAGCGCTAAAAGCGGAAGTAAAGGCAAAGCCTCCGGCGCGGATTACAGGCGCGGGCGAAGTGAACAACCACATCCATACCATGTACAGTTTCAGCCCGTATACCCCGGCCATGGCCGCCCTCATGGCCCGCCGGGCGGGGCTTGAAGCCGCGGGTTCCGTGGATCACGACTCAATAGCCGCGGCCCGCGAAATGACCGCGGCCTGCGCCGCGCTCGGCATGGGGGGATGTTCCGGTTTTGAGATCAGGGTAAGTTTCAAAGGCCCCCCCGGAAAGGGGCCTTTTGCGGACCGCAAGATCAACAACCCCGATTCCCCCGGCGTCGCGTACATGACCGTTCAGGGGGTTCCCGCTTCGGCCGCCTCCAAGGCGGACGCGTTTCTTAAACCGATACGCGGGGAGCGCCTTAAAAGAACGGCCGCAATGACGGAGAAGGCAAACGCGCTTTTAAGGGAAGCGGGCTTCGATCCTGTAAATTTTGAAAAAGACGTCGTTGACGCGTCGCTTTACCCTGAAGGAGGGGAAATAACCGAACGGCATTTAATGGCCGCGGCCGCGGCAAAAATTTCGGACAAGCTGGGCCGGGACGTTCTCTGCGAAGGCCTTAAAAAAAAGCTGGGAATAGAAGCGGGGGCCAAACAGGAAAAATATCTTTCCGATCCTGAAAACCCCCATTACCTCTACGATCTTCTCGGGCTTCTTAAAACAGGATTCCTCCCGCGTTTTTTCATACAGCCTGACGAGGCGGAATGTATTCCCGCGAAACAGGCGGTTGATTTCGCCCTTTCCATAGGCGCGATTCCCTCTTACGCCTATTTAGGCGACGTCGGCGAATCCCCCACCGGAGACAAGAAGGCCGAAAAATTCGAAGACGATTTTATTGAAGAACTCTTTGCGGAACTTGCCCGCCTTGGTTACAAAGCCGTCACCTACATGCCTCCGAGGAATTCCATTGCACAGTTACGGAAGGTGCGGCGCCTCTGCGCCAAAGGCGGCTTTATGGAAATCTCCGGCGTTGACATCAACAGTTCCCGCCAGTCCTTCAACTGCCCCGAAGTGCTTGAAGATGAATTCCGCCACCTCATAGACACAACCTGGGCGCTTGTCGCCCATGAAAGGCTCGCCTCGGCCGATCCCGCCTTCGGAATTTTTTCCCCCGCGAACCCCCTCGCCCGGGAGAAACTTTCGGAGCGCATTGCGGCGTATGCCGCGGCGGGAAAAGCCCTTGACCCCGGCAATCCCGGAGAATCATCTTTTCTTGTCATCGAAAATCTCCGCAAAGGAAGGTACACGCCATGAAGCCCGCCGAAAAATCAATACACGCCGTACTCGCCCCGCTGGTGCGCGGAACAGGCTTAAACGCCGTAAAGGAAGCGCTTGCCGTAACGCCCGGACCCGCCGAAAAAATAAACGGCGCCCTCAATGCGGATATAGGAAAAGCGGTCAGGGACGGGTCAATTGACGAAGAAGAAGCCGCGGAAATTCTCCGCGGCGCCGCAAAGACGGCGGGGGAAAACCTTCCATCCTGCGTTACCGTTTCCACCGGCGGAGAAATTATCGGATCATACTGGATGGACCGCACGCTTGACGCGGCGCGGGAACGGCGCGAAAGAAAAGACGCCGCGCCGCTTGCCGCCGCGGAAAAGATCGAAAATGCGGGAATATGCCCCGAGGGATCGTCGTCGGAAAAAAGATCGGAGATCGTAAAAAACCGCATCGCCCTTGTAACAGGCGGCGCCCAGGGCTTTGGCGAGGAAATAGTCCGCGGGCTTGCCGCGTCGGGGGCCTTTGTCTTTATCGCGGACCTTAACATAAAGGGGGCGGAAGCGCTGGCGCGGAGCATAAACGGCGCGCTCGGAAAAACCGCCGCGGCGGCCGTTTCTCTTGACGTATCAAACGAAGAATCGGCGGAACAGGTTTTTGCGTTTGCGGCCGAAACCGCCGGAGGCCTTGATCTCCTGATAAGCAACGCCGGCGTCCTCAAGGCGGGAAGCGTACTTGAACAGGACGCGGCGTCGTTCCGGTTTACCACCGACGTAAACTATGTGGGCTACTTCATCATGGCAAAACATGCGGGCCGCCTTATGAGGCGCCAGCACCGCACGGCCGCCGGATGGAAAACAGACATCATACAGATCAATTCAAAATCGGGCCTTGAAGGATCGAATAAAAACGGCGCTTACTCAGGCGGAAAATTCGGCGGCATAGGCCTTACCGCGAGCTTCGCCCTTGAACTTATCGACTACAACATCAAGGTAAACGCAATCTGCCCCGGCAATTTTTTCGACGGCCCCCTCTGGTCCGATCCCCAAAAAGGCCTGTTCGTTCAGTACCTTAACGCGGGGAAAGTAAAAGGCGCAAAAACCATCGCCGACGTCAAAACGTACTACGAAGAAAAAGTCCCCATGAAACGCGGCTGTACAGGACCCGACGTCATGCGGGCCGTCTACTATATCGTTGAGCAGGAATACGAAACAGGACAGGCCGTCCCCGTTACCGGAGGGCAGGTCATGATGCATTAGCCGCGGGAGGCTTTGGGCAAAGCCTCCCCGTTACTGCCGGCCTTCCCGGACGCGGCCGGGGTTGTAAAGCAGCAGATCATTTCGCACTTATGCTGTATATTGGATCGCATGAACAACAAAACAATCGCCTTTTTTGATACAAAGCCCTATGATCGCGGTTTTTTTGATTCCGCGAACGAGGGGTACGGATATACGGTTTCGTATTTCGACGTCAGGCTCAACGCCGGCACCGCTTCTCTTGTCAATGGCGCGGACGCGGTCTGCGCGTTCGTCAACGACAAGATTGACGCCGCCGTTGTTGATGTTTTTCTGCAGAACAACATAGGCCTTGTCGCGCTGCGAAGCGCCGGCTATAACAACGTCGATCTGCGGGCCGCATGGAAAAAAGTACATGTTGTGCATGTACCCGCGTATTCCCCCCACGCCGTTGCGGAACATACGGCGGCGCTGCTCCTTTCCCTGACGCGGCATATACATCAGGCGTACAACAGGGTCAGAGACGGAAATTTTCTTCTTTCGGGGTTAATCGGCCGGGATCTCCACGGCAAATACGCGGGGATTGTCGGAACGGGAAAAATCGGTAAAATTACCGCGGGCATTTTTCAGGGCTTCGGCATGCATATCCTCGCCTTTGATAAATTTCCCGATAATGAATGGGCCCGCGGTTCCGGCGTTGAATACGCCGATCTGGAAACGCTCTGTAAAACAAGCGACGTTATCAGCCTTCATTCGCCGCTTACCTCCGAGACCCGCCACCTGATCGATCGTCATAAACTGTCATTGATGAAGAACGACGTAGTCATCATCAATACAAGCCGCGGGGCCTTAATTGACACCCAGGCGCTGATTGAGGCGCTCAAACAAAAACGTATAGGCGGGGCGGGCCTTGATGTGTACGAAGAAGAGGAAGCGTATTTTTTTGAAGACTGGTCCTTTCAGGCCATAGAGGACGATGTGCTTGCGCGGCTTCTGACCTTTCCCAACGTTCTTGTTACGGGGCATCAGGCGTTCCTGACAAACGAGGCCCTTGACGCCATTGCCCGGATTACCCTGGAAAACATCCGCCTTTATTTTGAAGAAGACGCCCTGCCCAATGAAATCTGTTACAAATGAACCTGTTCCAAAAATTGAAATTTTTAAACAGCCTCAACTGTTCTTCAAATTCATGTTTGAGGGAAAAGACCGGCCGGTGTTTTTAGGCGCCCAAAAAGGCGGCGGCCGCCAAATTGGCGCTTGACAAGTCCTCGATGTTTACATAGAGTATGTTTAACAGATTAGACTTGTTCGATAACCCGGTGCGGAACAACTCCGGACGCCGGAAAAGGAAAATTGAAAAGGAAAATTGCGATGATCAAAGCGGTAACTATCGCCGGGTCCGACGCCTCAGGCGGGGCGGGGCTTGAGGCGGACCTTAAAACATTTGAAGAATACGGGCTTTACGGCATGGCCGCCGTCACCCTTATCGCGACCATGAACCCGGACAACAACTGGTCGCACAGCGTGTTTCCCATTGACGAAACGGCCCTCCGGTCCCAGCTTGAAACGGCCTTCAAGGGCGTCGGGGCCGCGGCGGCCAAGTCGGGCATGCTGGGGACGTTTCACGCGGTGGAACTTGCCGCCGAGTACATAAAAAATTACGGCGTCAAAAATTATGTACTCGATCCCGTCATGGTCTGCAAGGGCGCGGGAGAAGCGTTAAATCCTGAACTCAACGCGGTCCTTGCCGAAAAACTGCTCCCCCTTGCCGAAGTGGCGACGCCGAATCTTTTCGAGGCGGAACAGCTTTCCGGCCTTGACGGGATAATTGATTTTGAAGGAATGAAAGAAGCGGCGAAGATCATAGCGGGAAAGG
>JAITJV010000032.1 GCA_031278755.1 Treponema sp.
AATCGTTTGTAAAGGGCCAATCACGGGGATTTTCCTTTAATATACCGGCAATTTCCCCCGGTAAAGCGGTTTTCGCCGCGGAAATTCCCCTCTTTTGGCGGTAAGCGTCCAGGCGGCCGTAAGCTCCGGCGGTACCGCTGGAAAAACCGGGATTTACCAGCACCACGGACATTCCTCCGGGAAAATCCACCGGAAGGAGCTTTTCCCCCCTGCCTCCCGCCAACGCCGCTCCGCCAAAAAGAAAAAAAGGAACGTCGCTTCCCAATTTTCCCGCAATTTCGCGGAGTTCTTCCCCGGAAAGGCCCGCTCCGGACAGACGGTTAAGGGCGGCAAGCAGCGCCGCCGCGTCGGAAGAACCTCCGCCAAGACCTCCGCCCAGGGGTATACGCTTAAGCACCTCTATATGGAGCTTCCGGTTGAAAGCGGTTTTTTCCCGGAACAGCGAAACGGCCCTGAAAAGGATGTTCTCCTCCGGCTTTATCTGTCCGGCGCCGGGAATTCCTTCCATTCGTACAACAGGCGGCCCTTCACCGTCCAAAAGCTCCGCACTGAGGGCGTCCCCAAAGGCAAGCGGTACAAAAAGGCTCTCCAGTTCATGATACCCGTCCGGCCGTTTTTGCCCTATACGGAGGTGCAGGTTTATTTTGGCCGGAGCTTCCACCCTTATACCAGGCATACCGCCCATCTATCGTTCATTCATTGAACTTGTCCCAAAACCAAGATTTTGAGACATCCTCTATTATAATAAAAAAAGCGGTTTTGTAAAGATATTATAAAAAACCAGTTGACAGATACTTAAACTCTCCCTTATGTTCAAGATAAATGAATCCAAACGGAGAATAATATGGTTCCTGACGAGTCCATGAATATGTCCGTGACTCCTCTCCCGCAGCGGCTGGAAGGATTGCAATACACGGGCGGGAATGATCTTCCTGTTCCCATTCTTTTCTTCGATGACGAAGACGAGGATGACGATATTGACGAAGAAGACAACTTCGACGATATGGAAGATGATTTTGAAGATGATTTTGAAGACGACGACTTTGACGATGACGACGACGATTACGAAGATGAAGAGGAGGACTATGATTACGAAGAGGATGTAGATTACAACGATTTTGACGAATGATCCTCCGCCGCGGCGGCGGAATTTCTGTTAAAAAATCTACATGCGCAACAGGCCCCTAAGCGCCGCGGAAAAGGGTTTCCCCGGCGCCCCAAAGCCGTTCGAGTTCGTAAAAGGCGCGGGCTTTGCGGCTCATAAGATGTACCACTATGGCGCCCATGTCGATAAGGCGCCATTCATCATCTTCTTCACCGCGGCGGGACCTCCTGAGTATGTCAAGGCCCCTTTCCCGGGAAAAATCCCCGATATGCCGCTGTAATCCGGAAAGATGGGTTCTGCTTGAGACCGTCGCTATGACAAAAAAACTGGTCCACGTGTCAAGGCGGCTGAGATCCAGAACCCGTACATCCTCTCCGTTGTGTTCGGCAAGCAATTTCCCCAGGGCGAAAGCCGCTTCCCTATCTTCCCGTAACATATCTTCCATTAAAGTCCCTTCCGATTATGAGCGTAAAATCTGAACGATACTCCAAATTTTGCATGGTAAGATCTTCCGGGCTTTCCTCGTCCGGAACGGGAGATTCATAGCGTATATTGGCGCAGCGTATTACTTCCCCAAAGGCGTTTACCATGTCTTCAAATCCCGACCGGTCTATTATTTCGGTAAGTTCATAATCGGTCCTGTCGGCGTTGCCGACGGAAATAACATCATAACCGAAACCGCGGAGCAGTTCCGCGGTCCTCCCCGCAAGGCCGTTTTCAGCCGTACCGTTGAGCACCTCGACGGTAAAAACCCGTTCGGACATGGACCCTTCCACCCGGCGGGTCAGGGTTCCCAAAGACTGCCGCACTATTTCCTTTATAAGGCTGCCGTTGTAGTAGGGCAGAACCAGCCCCAAAGCCTCCCGAAAATTTCCCCCTACCGCCTGAACCCCGGTCCTGTCCGTGTCTATGCCGGCAAATTCATCAAAAAGCCTGACTTTGGTACGCTGGCTCATGGAAGTGGTAAAACAGGTCCTGAAAAGATGGGCCGCCTCGGGGTTTTTCAGGTATTCGTTCATTTCACCCAGGCGCTTTAGAAAACCCAGGAAAAACCGCTGCCTGCGGATAACGGCCATTTCCCTGTCTTCGTCGGGAAGTTCATAGGTAACATAGATCCGGGCTTTGTCCCCGTCCAGGGTTATTTTTCCGGAGGGGAAAAGAACGGGCGCATCACCGTATATTTCCACCGGAGAAGGGATCAAAATTTCGACGCCTTCGACAAGATCCACCGCCCTGCCGAGGTTTTCCGTCGTAATCACCAGGGAATACCCTACCTCGACGCCGAGGAGCCTTTCGATTTCTTCCCGAAAAATCCCGATATTATGCTGATTGTAGGCCGTGTCTATGCGATCCACCCGGTCTATGTGCCGCAGGATAAGCCCGAGATTGCCCGGTATATCAAAAACCGCCGCGCGTTTTGTCGCCGGATAGAACATAAGCACAAAAGAACTCAGGGGCTTTCCGTCCTGTTCTATCACAAAAAGGGTGTTAATCACCCGGTTCTCCGTCAGGGCTTCCTCGACGGGATCGGAACGGATCGTATAGACGGTAAAGAAGGCTCCCGCGGCCAGAATCAGTATGATAATAAGGAGAATAAATATGCTCGCATCGGTTTTGGCTCTTCTCATCCGCCGTTCCTTTTCTGCACCGCGTCAAGGAGGCGGAGCGTCGATTCCGAAAGATCCAGCTTCCGGGATCTGAGAAAGGCGATGGTGCTGCGTAAAACAGCGGTAAAAATACCGTCCAGGGAATCCGTTTCAGCAGATCTCCGGGAATCCGCGCTTTTCAGTCCGTATAGCATATCCTGCAGGGCGGTATCCGTTTCCCGGGAAACTTCAAGCTTGTCGGCTATATACACCGCCTTTGCCAGGGATCCCATGCCGGCGCGGCCCTGGGTATGCCAGGCTACCGCTTCAATGACATCCCTGTCTGAAATGCCGAAACGTTCCCGGAGCAATACCGCCGCGGCCCTGCCGTGGAGCAGCGAAGGCTTTTGACGCTCAAGGGCCGCGATTTCTTCCCCGTCCGAAGCGGCCGTCTCCAAAAGCCGCTCCCCGGAAAGGGGCTTTCCCAAATCGTGGGCTATACCCGCAAGGTAACCTGCCAGCGGATCAAGGCCGAAACGGAGGCAAATATCCCAGGCGAGAAGGGCCGTATTACGGGAATGGAGAAACCTGCCCGTTGAAAGGCTTTCCCGCGCGGCGTTTTCAACGCGGATAACCGTTTCTTTGGTAAGACCCGCATGTGCGGAATCCTTCCGGGAATCCTTCGATCCGTATCCGTAGAGCCGCCTGTCTTCGATTATCGCCGCGGCGCCTGCGGGCACAAGGCTGCGCCAGAGTTTTCCCGCCCTGATCCGTTCCCTTACCAGGGCGGAAGAAACGCCCATTACGTCGTTCCTAATCTGCCTGCAGGGAAAGGAAAAGGCTGTTTCTTCCGGAAGGACGCGCCGCGCGATGATGACGTCGGTCCGTTCAAGAAGCTCGTCAAAGCAACGCCATTTCGGAAAATCGGCCGCAAGATCGTCGCCCAGAATGAGGCCCGGCTTTCCTTCCGGCCGGTACCGTTTTTCAATGTCAATGACTGTATCAATGGTGTAGGAAACGCCTTCCCGCTTTATTTCACAATTATCCAGGGCAAAACGGGGATCCCCCGGTATGGACGCGGCAAGCATGTCGATCCTGTCGGCGGCGGATCCTTCCATATCCCCTGCCCCGTCTTTGAAAGGGGAACGGAACGCGGGGACAAGGACGACGCGGTCGTAATCGAAGGCGGTAAGGGCCGCTTCCGCCAGAAAAAGATGGCCCGAGTGTACAGGATTGAAGCTGCCCCCCAGGATCGCGAGCCTCACTTTGCCGCCGCCTTTTCCGCAAGCGCAAGAAATTCCCCGGCAAGTCCGTCAAGCCCGTCGCCTGAAAAAACGGAAACGCCCCGGACTTTTTCTCCGGGATATTTGGCCGCCAATTCGGAAAGCCTTCCGCCGCTTTCGGCGGCGTCGGTTTTTGTTCCCAATATGATACGGGGCTTGCGGGCCAGTTCCTCTGAAAAGGCTTCAAGTTCGCCCAGAAGCACCTCAAAAGCGTCGGCCCATCTGTCGTCCGAAAGATCGATGAGGAAGGCCAGGGCCGCGGTCCGGGTAATATGCCTTAAAAATTGTATGCCCAGCCCGGCGCCGGACGAGGCTCCTTCGATAAGGCCGGGAATATCGGCAATGACTATGTCGCGGCTGTCGTCCGGGGACGAATCTACCGAGAGAACCCCCAAATTGGGAATTTTTGTCGTAAAAGGATAAGGGGCGATTTTTGGACGGGCGTTGGTAAAGCGG
>JAITJV010000078.1 GCA_031278755.1 Treponema sp.
GGCCGTTGCACAGCCTGCACAGGGTTGATTTTCCCGCCCCGTTTTCGCCGAGGAGTACGGCGAATTCACCTTCCGCCATGCCGAATGAAACGCCGCTTACCGCTTTTTCCGATCCGTAACGGAAAGAAACGTTTTCAAAACGCAGTATGTCCACTTAAAATCCCCCTCATCATTTTTTCGGCGGCGTTCAGGTTCCAGGGAAGTTCGCCGTGGTAAAGCCCCCCCGAACGGAGCCGCCGGGCCAGCGTCGTTACCCGCGGTATGTTCACGCCGGCATTTTCAAGCACGTCCGCTTTCTGCAGAACTTCCTGCACGCCGCCGTCAAGGACAAGACGGCCCTTTTCCATCATCGCAAGGCGCTTTGCAAATTCGCACAGGAGCATGATCTTCTGTTCGACAATAACGATCGTAACGCCGTATTCCCCGTTGAGCCGTTTGAGGAATTCAAAAACGCTTCTGCTTGAAGCGGGATCAAGTTCGCCCGTCGGTTCGTCAAGAAGCATGATCCGCGGCCGCAGCGCGGCAACGGCGGCTATGATTACCTTCTGTTTCTGGCCGCCGCTCAGTGAATGTACGCTCCGTTCCCGGAGATCGCTTATGCCCGCCGCCGCCAGCGCCTCTTCCATGCGTCCCCCTATTTCATCACGGGGAACGCCGAAATTTTCAAGGCCGAAAAGAACCTCGTCCTCCACGACGGAAGCGCTTATCTGTCCGTCTATATCCTGAAAGACGCTTCCTGTCGATCGCGCCGCGTCTCCGGGGGATTCGACGGAGTCGTACCCCTCCACCAGCGCTTCGCCGTAAAAATCACCGGGGTAATGACGGGGGATCACGCCGTTAAGCGCGCAGATAAGGGTCGATTTTCCCGCGCCGCTCGGGCCTATGATCCCCAGAAATTCACCGTCAGGAATTTCCATGTTTATTTCCGCAAGGGCGAAGGTTTCCCTTCCCCGGTAGCGGAAGCTCACGTTCCGGACGCTTATCATTCGCGCGGCTTTTTAAGGACGAGGCGCAGGGGCAGGTACAAAAGCTGCACGATCACCGAATTGATAAAGGCCGTTCCCAGAATGATGGCAAGGAAGATCGCAAGGGGCGTGGGCGTAATGCCGGCGCCGGCGTAGTAAACAAGGTACATGACCCCTGTAAAGGTAAAGCCGCTTGCCATAGTGCTGAAAAAGGTGCAGAGCAGGGTTTTTGCGGGAATTTTTCCCGTGTTAAGCGGAATGCGTATAAGGAGGCACATCGCGAGCGCCCCGGTAAGTTCGCTTACAAAATTGATGTAGGGCTGGCCCGGGAAAAACTGGCATATAGCCCCCGCAAGGAGGCCTATGACCGCCGCCTCGGCGAACTTCGGCCTGACAAGGAGGATTACAAGGCAGTACATGGCGATAATGAAGTTGGGCTTCATGCCGAAGTTGACGACGGATCCGACAAAAAATTTCAGCACCGCGCCTGCGGCGAGGAGTATGCCGGTTAAAAGTATCTCCCGTATACCCAGGCCCTTTTTTTCCTGCCCGGCGGCTTTCCGTTTGCGGCCTCCGGGGGCCGCGGCTTCGGCATGTACCGCGGCGGTTCCGTTGATGTTTTCCATAAGAATCTCCTTGTTTACCAGGTTGTTCAGAAGCCCGCTGCGTTTTCATGTACGGAATCCTGAAGCCGGCATGAACGCCGGTGTTTCTATATATAGAAACCGTCTCGTTGCACATGAACATAGCACGCCGGATTGTTTCTGTCAATAGAAACATCAAAAAAAAAAAAATCGGGCCTGTTCCAAAGCTGAAGTTTTGGAACCGCCTCAATCGAAAAAAAATTCAAAAAAATGCTATAGTTGAAGATAATGAAAATAAATTTGAATTTGAAGTGGGCCCTGGTTCTTTCGGGGGGCGGGGCAAAGGGCCTTGCCCATGTCGGGGTGATACGCGCCCTTGATTCCCTCGGCTTTCCGCCTCCTTCTTTTATCGCCGGTACGTCCATGGGGGCCATCGTCGGCGGGCTTTACGCGTGCGGTTTAAGCCCCGGGGAACTGTCCCGTTTCGTGCTGAAAGAATTCGACATCAACGATTACCTTGAAGGTTTTGCGTTCAGGATGAACGGCCCCGCGGGCAAGTTGTTGAAGGCGGGGCAGATCCTGGGGAACCTTGCCACGAGGTCCGGCATAGATTCGGGCCGGCTCATCATAGAACTGTTTGAACGCCTTACCGGCGGAAAAAAATTCAGCGAAACTTCCATACCCTTCCGCTGCAACGCGGTGGATCTTGTAAGCGGCGAAGAAGTGATCTTTGACTCCGGTTCCGTCGCCAAAGCGATGCGCGCCTCCATGTCGTTTCCCGCCTTTTTTGAGCCGTTCGCCGACGGGGAACACTGTTATGCCGACGGCGGGCTTGCCCATAATCTTCCCGTCTTCATAGCCAGGAAGGCCGGCTGGAAGCGCGTGCTCGCGGTGGACGTGGTGCATTTCAGGCGGCTTCCCGCCGGGGAGCTTAAATCGGTTCCGGACGTCATCTACCGCTCCCTTGAATCCGCCCTTCACCTGATGCAGGCAAAGGAGGGCGCGGGTGCGTCGCTCACCATTCACGCTTCGGATTCCACAAGCCCCCTTGATTTTGAAAAGAAAGAGAATCTGATACGGCTGGGGGAACGGGCGGTGCTGAACAATGAAAAAATGGTACGGTCGTTTTTTTCGCCGTCTTTCCTCCACAGGGGAAAAAGGGAATGCGGCATTACGCAATGAAAAGTCTGTATGCACGAAATACCGTTTATTGTATAGTAAACGTAACAGAGGAAAAATCTTGAACAGACTGCAGAAGAGCATAGATTCCCTTGTTGCATCCTACGGTGAACACGGGCTTGTGAACCACAGCGGATCGAATCTCCCCAGCAGGCAGAGCATTGAGGACATACTCCGCGGGCTTGAGGAGCTGATCTTCCCCGGTTTCCGTGAGGATGAAATTCCCGATCACGACAACCTGGGGCTTATCGCCGCGGAAAAGGTCAACCACCTTGCCCGCGAACTGATACGCGAAACGGAAAAGAGCCTTGCCTTTTTAATGCGGAACGGCGGGGCCGGCTGCGGCCGCGGCGGCTGCCACGCCGCCGCCGAACTTATAATGGAAAATTTTTTTGAAGAACTCCCCTCGATGCGGAATTCCATCGCCCTTGACATGAAGGCGGCCTTCAGGGGGGATCCGGCCGCGAAGAGCATAGAGGAAGTGATAGTCTCGTACCCCGGCTTTGAAGCGATCACCGTGCACCGCCTTGCCCATTTTTTTTGGGAAGCCCAGGTGCCCCTTATCCCCCGCATGATGAGCGAACTTGTCCACGGCCGCACCGGCATAGACATACATCCCGGCGCGGATATAGGGGATTCTTTTTTCATCGATCACGGAACGGGCGTGGTGATAGGCGAAACAACGGTGATAGGGAAAAACGTCAAAATTTACCAGGGCGTCACTCTGGGCGCCCTTTCGGTAAAAAAAGAAGAAGGAAACAGGAAGCGCCATCCCACGATCGAGGACGACGTTACCATTTATGCAAACGCGACGATCCTTGGGGGAGAGACCATCATAGGCAGGGGCAGCGTCATAGGGGGCAGCGTGTGGCTTACCGAATCAATTCCCCCCGGCAGCCTTGTGTACCTTAACACGGGAGAGCGCCTAATCAAAAAGAAGGGATAAGGTGAAGGATCTGTTTCTTGCCGCGCGGGCGTTTCTTCTTGAAAAAGAAGACCTGATCCTCGCGTCCATCATCCGGAGTTCCGGGTCCACTCCGCGGGGAGCGGGGGCAAAGATGCTTGCGGGCAGGGAAGGCCGGATTGCGGGAACCATAGGCGGCGCCGCCGCGGAGCACCTTGCGGTGGAAGAATCGAAAAAGCTTATCGCCGAAAAAAGATCCGCCCGCAGGGAATACATACTCCGTCCCAATGAAGCGGCCGACATAGGGGCGAAATGCGGCGGAGAAGTTTCCGTGTACTTTGCGTACCTGGATTCAGGCGATCCCGCGCTTCTTCCCTTTATTGACGCGGTTCTTTCGGCGTTTTCGGCCGGCGGCCCTTCCTGGCTTTTTACCCGCGTGGACGAAGGCGGCGCGGATGGCGCGTCCGGCACGGGGGGCCGCGCCGTCATGGGCGCGGCGGGAGAAGTCTCCGCCTGGCTTGGCGCGGCGGGGGCCGCGGATGCGGCAAGCCTTTGCGGGGAAGAACCCGTCCTTGCTTTAAAGGGCGGGTCTCTCTGGTTTTGCGAAGCGCTGGTTCCTTCCGGTTTTGTGTATGTCTTCGGCGGAGGGCATGTAGCCCAGGCCCTTGTCCCCCTTCTTGCGGGCCTTGATTTCCGCTGCGTGGTCTTTGACGACAGGGGCGAATTTACAAAGCCTGAACTCTTTCCCGACGCGGTAAAGATCATCACGGGAGATTTTTCCGATCCGGGTTCCCTCATACGGCTTTCCGAAAAGGATTATGCGGTGATTGTAACGCGGGGCCATGTCTGGGACGTACAGGCCGAAGCCTTCGCGCTCCGAAGCAACGCCCGCTACATAGGGATCATAGGAAGCGCTTCCAAGCATGAATTTGTCCGCGGCAGACTTTCCGAACTTGGCTTTACCCCCGGCGAAATTAACGCTTCCCGCGTTCACGCCCCCGTCGGCGTTCCCATAGGAAGCAGAACCCCCGCCGAAATAGCGGTGAGCATAGCCGCGGAGCTTATCCGCGAACGCTCTGGTTTTGCGGGCGGGGCGTGACTAACTGCACCCTGTAGTTCCCCCGCAGGTGTCGCATTTCATGCAGGTTCCGTTGCGCACAAGCGTAAAGGAGCCGCAGGCGGGGCAGGGGTCTCCCTCGTAGCCTTTGATGCGGGCCTGCGCTATTTTAAGGGCTTCGCTTTGTTCCGCGGGGCCCGCGACCGCCGGCCGTGCGCCGTGCGCCCCGGCGTTCCTGGCTTCGTATGATTCGGGGCCTTTTGCCTTTGCGGAAGATTGAGGCGCGTTTGACGCCGCAGGCCCTGTCTGGTCCGCGCCCCGCGTTGTTCCGTGGGGCCTGAAACCGGCGCTGGTTTTTTCGTTCCGGCGGGGACGATCGTCTTCCGTCTGCCCCATATCGTTCTTGGTTCCCGTGGCAATAAGATCCTCGGGCTTGATCTGGCCGAGATCGGT
>JAITJV010000109.1 GCA_031278755.1 Treponema sp.
GAAGAAACCGCCGCCGCCAGGGAACCGCCCGCGGCGACAATCCCCGCGGCCGCCGCGGGTCCTTCGGTCATGGCCGGCGCTTCCGCGGATACTCACCGCGGGCCGGGGAGGCCGAGAAAAAATCCGTTTCCTGAAACGCCTGAAGAGGGCCTTTTTTGAACGGCGGCGAAGTCGTCCTCGGCATCGGTTCCAACAGGGCGGATTCCCGGGGGAGAAATCCCCGCAGTATCATAGAAGCCGCCGTTCGGGAACTGGAAAGGATACTTCGGGGTTTAAGGCGGGCGGCTGTCCGCGAAACGGAACCCCTCCATGTTGTTGATCAGCCGCCGTTTCTCAACACCGCCGTTTCCGGCTTTTACGGCGGTAATCCCCGCGAACTGCTCCGTGACATTGGGGCTATAGAGGCCCGTTACGGCCGCGATCGGAGCCGCGAACGGCGCTGGGGGGAACGGACCCTCGATATAGACATACTTCTTTTCGGCGATCTGGTTATACGGGAACATGATCTTGAAATTCCCCATCCCCGCCTTGCCGAACGGGTTTTCGCCCTGGAACCCCTTCTGGATCTTTTGCCCGAGGCGCGGGATCCGGAAAGCGGCGGATTTTTCCGGGACATGCTCGAAAAAATTATGCCGGCGGAAGGCGCCCGGGCCCGGGCGCCGGCCCCTTGGCATGAATAAACCGGGGAAGCTATAATACCCTCAGATGGAAAGCGCCGATAAGAGTCCCCGTCATTTCAAACTTAACGAATTCGAAGGACCCCTTGATCTTCTTCTTTTTTTAATCAAAAAAAATGAAGTCAATATTTATGATATTCCCATCGCTGAGATCACCGAGCAATACCTTCAATACATCGCCTACGCCGAAACCCTGGATCTTGAAGAGGCGTCGGAATTTCACGCCATGGCGGCTACGCTTCTCTTTATAAAATCAAGAACGCTCCTTCCCGGGGAAGCCTATGACGACGACGACGAGGATCCCCGCAGGGAATTGATCGAACGGCTCGTCGAATATCAGAAAATCAAAAAACTTTCGGATCTTATGGAAGAAAAAGAAAAAGAAGCCGAATGGGTAATGGAGCGGAAAAAACTCCAGAAGGCCCTGCCTTTTGCGGATGAAGATCTTTGGGAACAGGTGGATGTTTGGGATCTCCTTAAAACTTTTTCAGTCCTCATGCGTAATCTTACGGGGGAGCGCATTATTAACCTTTATGAGGAAGTTACGGTAAACGAAAAAATCACGCTCATGTCCGAATTCCTTGAAACCCGGGGTGAATGCAGTTTTACCGATCTTATCATCCGTAACGGATCGGTCATGGATATAGTCTGCGCCTTTCTTGCGATCCTCGAAGCGGTAAAAATACGCATGGCGGTGGTTTTTCAGAACAGGATGTTTGGGGATATTCTGATAAAACCATCCGGGGCGGCGGCGTGATGGAAAAGGAGACGGCGCTTCTTGAAGCCGTACTTTTTCTGGAAGCGGATCCCCTGGACAACGGGAGCCTTTGCCGTATTTCCGGCCTTTCAAAAGAAACAGTAGAAGCCGCCATAGCGGATCTTGAAGAAAAATACGCACGGGAAGATTCGGGTCTGGAGCTTTCCCGCATAGGCGGGGGGATCATGATCTCCCCCAAAAAAGAATACTGGGAACAGCTCAAGGAACGGTACGGAAAAAAGAACGAGTCGCGGCTTTCCCGGGCGGCCCTTGAAACCCTTACCATCATCGCCTACAGGCAGCCTGTTACCCGCGCGGAAATCAAGGCGATACGCGGCATAGAATCGGACAACATGATTCGCCTCCTCCTTGAAAAATTCCTGATAAAGGAAGCGGGGAAGAAAGACGTTCCCGGCAAACCGGTGCAATATAAAACCACGCCGGAATTTCTTAAAGCCTTCCGGATGAACAGCATTGCGGAGCTTCCCAAACTTAATGAAAATGAATTGGACAAATTTGAACTTGAAGGAGAACGCTAAGATCGAAAAAGCCATCAGGCTCCAGGTTTTCCTTGCCCATGCCGGAATAGCTTCCCGGCGGTCTTCCGAACGTCTTATTACCGAAGGCCGGGTTTCGGTTAACGGGGAGATTGTGCGCGCGCTGGGAGCAAAGGTTCTTCCCGGCGACACGGTAAGCCTTGACGGTATGCCGGTGAACCTGGAAACCTGTTTTCGCTATATAGCCCTCAACAAGCCTCCCGGCTATATTTGCAGTTCCTTTGATCCCGAAAACCGCCCGCTGGCGCTGGATCTCCTCCCGGCCGAGATACGGGAACGGCTCTACAATGTCGGGCGGCTGGATTTTCTTTCATCGGGATTGATCATCTTTACCAATGACGGGGATTTTGCCGCAAAACTTTCCCATCCCGGGGCGGGGATAGAGAAGGAATATCTTGTGGAAACGTCCGGCCCCATTCCGGATTCTCTCTGCGACGCTTTCTCGGCCGGCGTCACGGTAGACGACGTTTATTACAAGGCGGTTAAGGTTGAAAAAACCGGCAGAAAAACGGCGGTCATTTGCCTCGTGGAAGGAAAAAACCGGGAAATACGCCG
>JAITJV010000251.1 GCA_031278755.1 Treponema sp.
GAAAAGGAACCGCTTTTGCTGGAGGAAGCGAGGAGCCATCTTCCCGTGATTCTCTTTGAAAGCGCGGACGTGCTTGTTGTTGACCGCGTCGGCAAGGACATTTCAGGCGACGGCATGGATCCCAACATCACGGGAGCCGGCCCCTGTTCACCCTATGTATCCGACGGACTCAGGGCGCAGCGAACCGTGATCCTCGATCTGACGGAAGAAACGCACGGAAGCGCGATGGGAATAGGCGCGGCCCATACGATAACGCGGCGCCTTTTTGACAAGATTGATTATGAAGCAACGTATGTCAACGCGGTTACTTCACGGGGCATAGACTTTGTCCGTATTCCCTGTATTCTGGAAAACGACAGGGAAGCCGTGCAGCTCGCCCTGAGAACCTGCGTTGGGTTCGATCCGGATCGTCCGCGCGTCATCCGCATCGCGGACAGCCTCCATACGGAGACGATCCTTGTCTCTGAGGCGATGGAAAAAGAAGCGCGGGCGAATAAACAGATCGAAGTGCTTGAAG
This sequence comes from Treponema sp., assembly GCA_031278755.1. GTDB lineage: Bacteria > Spirochaetota > Spirochaetia > Treponematales > Breznakiellaceae > JAIROE01. The sequence goes on from JAITJV010000251.1 coordinate 518, forward strand.
GGCCGCTGGACTGGCCTTTTAACGCCGAAGGCAATTTATGGTAACCGGCGATAACCATGGAACGGCGCGGCCTGTTTTGGGGATAAGTACGGGGGATCCCGCCGGTGTGGGCCCCGAGATCACCGTCAAGGCTCTTTCCCGCCCCGAAATATACGAACGGTTTGTTCCTGTTGTTTATTCCGACAGGGCGGTTCTGGAAGACGCCCTTGCGCTGACGGGGAAATTCTCCGTCCTCCGCGCGGTCGGCGATCCCCGCGAAGCAGCCGGAAAGGCGGGAACCATAGACTATGTTGACGCGGGGCTGCTCGGAAAAGGATCATACGAATACGGAAAGGTAAAAGCGGAATCGGGGAACGCTTCTTTTCAGTATGTGGCCGCCGCCATTAAGGATGCAATGGCCGGTTTTTCCGCGGGAGTAGTCACCGGCCCCATCAGTAAAGAGGCGATCAACCTTGCAGGGCGTCATTTTTCGGGCCATACGGAAATTTTTGCCCGTTATACAAACACAAAAAATTACGGGATGCTTCTTTCCGCCGGAAACGCGGGAGGCGAAGGAAGCCTTAACGTTATTCACGTTACCACGCATGTTTCTCTGCGCAAAGCCTGCGGTCTTGTTACAAAGAAGCGGGTGCTGGATACGATACGGCTTGCCGGCCTTGCCGTGAAACTCATGGGGAAAAAAACGCGCCGCATAGGCGTCGCGGGCCTTAATCCCCATGCTTCCGAGAACGGCCTTTTCGGAGACGAGGAGGCGCGCGCGATTATACCCGCGGTCAAAGCCGCGAAAGCGGAAGGCCTTGATGCGTCAGGCCCCTTTCCGCCCGACACGGTGTTTGTCAAGGCGCTCGGCGGCCTTTTTGACATCGTGGTCGCCATGTACCACGATCAGGGCCATATTCCCCTTAAGCTTTTGGGGTTCAGGATGGAAAGCGGTTCAGGGATCTTTTCGCGCGTGAGCGGGATCAACGCAACCATAGGGCTTCCCATCATACGGACCTCGGTTGATCACGGCACCGCTTTTGACATCGCGGGAAAAAATCAGGCGAACGAACAAAGCATGATCGACGCGATAGCTATGGCGGTTACTTTTGCTGAACATGGTTTTGCAGCGTCCTGATCCGCGATCCCGAAGGCGTTTTAATCACTTCCACCTGGCATGGAATGCGCGATCTCATTTCACCGACATGCGAGACGAGGCCCACCATGCGGTTTTCCCGGAGTTCATCCAGAATGCCGAGCGCCTTGTCCAGGCTTCCTTCGTCAAGGCTTCCGAACCCTTCGTCGATAAAGATCGCGTCAAGCCGTACTCCGCCTGAACGGTTCTGTATGGAATCGGCCAGCCCCAGCGCAAGACTTATGGACGCCATAAAACTTTCGCCGCCTGAAAGCGTCGCGCAGGGCCGCGTCTTTCCCGTATACGCGTCAAGGACGGCGAGATCAAGGCCCTGCCTGCCCCTTCGCGCCGCGGGAAAGGAGGAGGCTTCTCCCGCGCGTTCTTCGCCGCCGCGGTCCAGGATCAGGAAATAGCGGTTTTCGCTCATGCGTTCAAGGCGCCTTGTGGCGTAAGCCGAAACTTCCATGAGATAGCGGCTTAAAAGCCAGGAATCAAAGCTGATCTTCGCCGGATTACCGCCCCTGAGATCTTCCGCCAGCGCGCCCCATTTTTCTTTCTCCGCGGAAAGGGTTTCAAAACGTTTTTCGGCCTCGATGCTTGACGCGATAGCGCTTTCAAGGGCGGCGAGTTCTCCGTACGCCCTGTCGCGTTCGGCTTCGGCTTTTTCAGTTTCGTCTTCAAGGGCGGCAAGGCGGGAGGGGATCTCGGCGGCGGGGAAAGGATGGTTCAGGGCGGCAAGATCTTCCCGGAGGGATGCCAGTTGTTTTTCAAGAAGCGCGGTGCGTGACAGGGCCCCCGCTTTTGCTTCGCGCCAGTTTCCGGTTTCCCTGTCCATGGCTTCTTCGGTTTCGATTTCAAGAAGGGCGTCCGCGAGGGCTTCGGCCCCGTCAGCCGAAAAAGGCGAAGCGAAAAGGCCGTGCTCCAGTTCCGTTTCGGCGACGCGAAGCTGCGCTTCGCGCTCGTTTTTGTTTTTTTCGGCGGCCTCCACGGCCGCGGCGGCGGCGGCAAGTTCCTGTCCGGCTTTTTCCCGCGTTTCCCGGAGCTTCCGTATCGCGGCTTCAGTTTCAGGCAGCGCCTGATCCAGCCATGCAAGCGCCGCAGCCGCATCGGGGAAAGCCGGAGCGTTCCCGCCTTTTACGGCCTCCGCCGACAAAAGAACGCGCTCTTTTTTTTGTTTTATATCATGAATATATACGCCGGTATTTTTCCGCCGTTCGGAAAGGCCTGATAATTTTTTTTCGATCTCCGTCATTTCGGAATTTTTTTCGTTTCGTTCACGGTAAAGTATTTTTATGCGGGCCTCGGCGTTTTTTGCTTTTTGCCTTAAAGGGTTGAGCGTTTCAAGAATACCGGTCGTTTTTTAAATAAGCGCCCACATGAACCCACAACGAACAAAACGCAGCGGAACTTAATTCTATACCCGGCCATCAAA
>JAITJV010000280.1 GCA_031278755.1 Treponema sp.
GGGCGGGGCGGGAACTTCCGCGAATATGAACGTCAACGAAGTGATCGCGAATCTTGCTTTGCGGATACTGGGGAAAGAACCCGGTTCATATAACGTCGTCCATCCGCTTGACGACGTGAACAAGGGGCAGTCCACCAATGACGTGTATCCGACCTCTCTGCGCCTCGCCGCCATAGAGCTGCTGCGGGAACTCAGCGGCGGATGCGCCAAACTGCAGGAAAGCCTCCAGAAACGGGAAAACGAATTTGACGGCGTCAAAAAGCTGGGGCGCACCGAATTGATGGACGCGGCGCCCGTCACCCTTGGCTCGGAATTCGGCGCCTACGCGCAGGCCGTAGCCCGGGACAGGTGGCGGCTCTACAAGATTGAAGAACGCCTGCGCCAAATCAACCTGGGGGGGGCCGCGGTAGGCCGGGAAGACGCGCCTCCGGACAGCCTCTACCGCAAGTACCGTTACCGGGTTGTCGAAACCCTGCGGGAACTGACCGGCATAGGCTTCGCGGCGGCGGAATACCCCATGGACGTTACCCAGAACAACGACGTCTTTGTGGAAGTTTCCGGGCTGCTTAAAGCGCTGGCGGTGAACCTCATGAAGACAGCCGGCGATTTCCGGCTGATGAACTCGGGCCCCCGCGGCGGACTGGGGGAATTGCGGCTCGCCCCCCTCCAGGCGGGAAGCACGATCATGCCCGGCAAGGTGAATCCGGTGATCCCGGAAATGGTTATCCAATGCGCCATTAAAGCGGAAGCCAACGATTACGCGATCACCGCCGCGGCTTCCCGGGGGGAATTTGAACTCAACGCCTTCAGCCCCCTCATCGCCGAGTGCCTCCTTGAAAGCCTCTCCCTTTTGGGCAGGGCGGTTTTCATCTTCCGTGAGAAATGCGTGGACGTCCTCGACGCGGATCGGGAACGCTGCGCCGCCCTTTTGGAACGCTCCTGCGCCTTCGCCATGGCCTATGTGCAGAAGCTGGGCTACAAGGCGGTGGAGCGCGTCATCCTTGAAAACAGGGGGGACCCGGAAAAAGTCAGGAAGGCTTTGGAGGGCTGTTAACCGCCGCCTCCGTTCCTTGCCGGATTTGTTTTTTTGGATTATTATTTATTATGGGCCTGTTTCAAAACCCGGTTGGTTTTGGAACCGCCTCCTTATAGAAGAAGAACCGGCCTGCCGGAAAAAAGTCCGGCGGGCCGCCTGTTCCTTGCGGGTAAAGATTCGTTCTGATCCGCCGAGGGCGAATACCATAGCGCGGGATACCGCCGGGTTCGGCTTGTATCCCGCGCCGTTGTTGCGCCCCCGGCGTCGGCCGGGGGTTTTTGTTTTGTGGAGGAAATTGTATGGAAAGGATCGCGGTTATCGGGGCCATTCTGGAAAAGCCCCGGCTTAGCCAGAAAGTTTTTAATGAGACAGTCGCCGCTTACCGGAGGATCGTCAAGGGCCGCATGGGGATTCCCTTTGACGACGAGGACGTTTCGGTGGTCGCCCTGACCCTCAGGGGGGAAATAGACGATATCAACGCCCTGACGGGCAAACTGGGGAACCTGCCCCATGTAACGGTGAAGACCGCGGTCGGGGGCCTCCGCGCCCCGCGCGGGGACGCTTGTTTCCGGGAAACCGGAAAAGAGGAAAAATGATCCGGAGGGTTTTATGTACGATGTAAAATCGGAAAAAGCGGAAGAATTTATTTTCGCCGAAGAAGTTCGCGCCACGCTGGAATACGCGCGGAGCGTGAAAGACGACAAGGCCGTCGTTGACGGCATTCTCGCGAAGGCGCGGGAAACAAAGGGGCTTTCTCACCGCGAAGCGTCGGTGCTTCTTGCCTGCGATAATAAAGAGACGGTAAACGAAATTTACAATCTTGCTTTTGACATCAAGCAGCAGTTTTACGGAAACCGTATTGTGCTGTTCGCGCCGCTCTACCTTTCAAACTACTGTGTCAACGGCTGTTTGTACTGTCCGTATCATCAGGGTTCGGATATGGCCCGCAAGAAACTCTCCCAGGATGAAATCCGCGCTGAAACAACCGCGCTGCAGGATATGGGCCATAAACGGCTGGCGGTAGAGTGCGGCGAGGACCCGGTGAATAATCCCATCGAGTACATCCTCGAAAGCCTTGATACGATATACAGCGTGAAGCACAAAAACGGCGCCATCCGGCGGGTAAACGTGAATATCGCCGCGACAACGGTGGAGAACTACCAAAAACTGCATGACGCCGGCATCGGCACGTATATTCTGTTTCAGGAAACGTACGATAAAGCCGGGTATGAATACCTGCACCCGAAAGGTCCCAAACACAATTACGCGTACCACACCGAGGCGATGGACCGGGCAATGCTTGGGAATATTGACGATGTGGGGCTTGGCGTTCTTTTCGGCCTTGAAAATTACGCTTATGAGTTCGCCGCCCTTCTTATGCACGCCGAACATCTTGAGGCGCGTTTCGGCGTAGGGCCGCATACGATAAGCGTTCCCCGGGTGAAGCCCGCGCAGGGCGTTGACCCCGCTTCGTTTGACGGCGGCATAAGCGACGGTCTTTTTGAAAAGGTAGCGGCCTGTATCCGCATTGCCGTGCCCTATACCGGCATGATCATCTCCACGAG
>JAITJV010000209.1 GCA_031278755.1 Treponema sp.
TCCATGCCCGAGATTGCTTTCTGTATGTCGGGAAGACGGAGTCCGTGTTTTTCGAGCAAAGCCAGGCGGAACCGCATGAGCTTGTCATAGTCGGGTTCGTCCCGCGTGGTCCGGGCGAATTCGGCGACGCCTACGGCTTGGGAGAACGCAATCCATATTTCAGGAACAAGAACCCCTTCAAGATCAAGACACACGAGCCGCATGTTTCATCTTATCACAGTATTTTTTTTTATGCTATAAATGAAATATGCGGCGGCTTGATATGGAAAATCCGTTCGGCGCCCCGGTGTACAGCAAGGCCGTCGTGTCAAGTACAATGGACGAGGCCCGTCTGCTCGCCGAAGACGGCGCCCCTCACGGCACGGTGATCACGGCCGGCTTTCAGGAGAAGGGCCGCGGCAGCAGGAACAGGTCCTGGGCCTCCGGCGGCGGAAATCTTTTTTTTACGCTGCTCCTCCGTTATCAGGGCTTTGACTCCGTTCCCCCGGCCCTTACGCTGCGGACGGGTCTTGCCGTCGCGCTCGCCGTCGAGGACGCCGCCGCCGAAAGCGCGGGTAAAAGTTCCGCGGCCGCCGAAAGCTCCGCGGCCGCCGAAAGCTCCGGCGAAAGTTCCGCCGCGGGCCTTCAGGGCCCCGTGCTTGTAAAGTGGCCCAACGACGTGATGATTCCCCTTGGCGGCGCATACAAAAAAACGGCGGGCATTCTCGCCGAAGGCGACGGACGCGTCATGTTTATAGGCGTTGGCGTTAATGTGGGCCAGATCGATTTTCCCCCCGAACTGCGGGACAGGGCGGGAAGCCTTGCCCTTGCCGTCGGCTCCCTTCCTCCCGAAGCGCCCGTCATGATGTTGAAAAAAATACTTGCGCGCCTCCACGAAGAAATTGAAAGGCCCGAAAGCCTGTCTTCATGGCGGCGGCGGCTTACGGGGCGGCTTTACAAAAAAGGGGAACCCGTGCGTTTTACGTCAGGCGCGGCGGGCAAGCTTCAAACGGCGGAAGGCGTGCTCAGCGGCATAGGCCCCTCCGGTGAAATCATCATCGCCGCCGGAAGCCCCCCCCGCGAAAGCGGGTTCCCCGGCCCGGAACAATCGTTTGTCTCAGGCGAGCTTGAATTCACCCTTGAGGGTTAAGGGAAGCCGCGGAACCCCCGGTTGGATTCGTGTTGAGGGTTTCATACCCCGCCGCAAACTGTGTTTGCGCGCTCTGCCGCGCGGTATGTTGGTTTTCAGGGCTTTTCCTGAAATATTTTTTGAGTTCCTTTAGCTCCCGTATTTTTTCGTGGGGGAAATCCGCGTATAGGTCCATTTCGTCAAGAAGCACTCCTTTTGCCCCCGGACCGAGCGTAAGGTAGCCTGTTACATAGCGGGGAACATCGTCAACAAAAAGAACCGTATCAGGCGAAGCGCCGAGCGCGTCAAGGGCGCGGGTGTACGCTTCGGGACGGGGTTTTCCCCTGAGGCCGTTTCCCAGAAGATCAAATATGAAGGGAAAAAGATCGCGCACGCCGAGCCTGTCCAGCATACGGTGCGCGTGTATGAGCGGCGAATTGGTCAGTATCGCAAGGGGGCAGGGGAGGCTTTCAAGGAAGGGCCTTAGTTCAGGATCGGCTGTAAGGGAATCGGCCTCGTTTGGGGGATGAACCGCGCGGTAATAGGCGTCCGTATCGGTAAGCCCCTTTTCCCCCGAAAGCCACTCAAGCGTTGTCCCGTAACGCCCCATGGCGGACTCCCGCATGGCTGCGGCCTCTTCTTCGGAAACGCCGAGCCATTCGGCGGTAAAGGCCCTGATGCGGCGGACGGCGGCCTCCTCAAGCCCGAAACGGGCCGAATAGAGCGTGTTGTCCAAATCAAAAAGGATGTGTGTGATCATGTTTCAGTATATACATTATAAACCCGGCTTTGCCAGTAAACAGGGGCTGTTCCAAAACTTCAGTTTTCCGAACAGCCTCGTGCCCCGGAGAAAATCGCGTAAACTGTAAATGCATAACTTATAAAGAATCGGCAATTTTCTCCCTGAACTTGTTTCAAAACCAACCGGGTTCTGAAACAAGTTCAATTGACTGTCTTTGCGCCAAGGGGTATAGTGAAGCATTATGCTGGATTATCGTTTTATTGCAGACAACCTTTCCGCGGTGATGGCCAATATCGCCGACCGCTTTATGAAAGCCGACGCGCAGCTTGTCGTTGATCTTTTTAACAGGCGGACGGAGCTTACCACCCGCCTGCAGTCGCTTCAGCGGAACAGGAACGCCAACGCCGCCGCGATGAAAAACGCCGGGGATCCCGCCGGGCGGAGCGCCCTTGTTGACGAGGGGAAAAAACTCAAGGAAGAAATAGAGGCGTGCGAAACGGAGCTTTCCCGCGCCGAAAAGGAACTGGAAACAGAAGCGCGGCGCATTCCCAACATGGCCCATCCCGGCGCCCCGGTGGGGAAGGAGGACAAGGACAACCTTGAAGTAAAGCGTGTAGGCCGTGTTCCTGAATTCGGCTTTGATCCGGCCGATCATGTCAAGCTCGGCCATGATCTTGACATCATAGATTTTGATTCGGGGACCAAAGTTTCGGGAACAAAGTTTTATTACCTTAAAAACGAAGGCGTTTTTCTTGAACTCGCCCTGATCCGCTACGCCCTGGATATTCTTGTCAAAAAAGGTTTTACCCCCTTCATTACGCCGGATATAGCGCGGGAAGAAATACTTGAAGGCATAGGCTTTAACCCCCGCGGAGAAGAGTCCAACGTCTACATGCTGGAAGGCGGGGGATCCTGTCTTGTGGGGACGGCGGAGATAACGCTCGGGGGCTATTATTCCGGTACGATCATTCCAAAGGAATCGCTTCCCCTCCGCATGGCGGGGCTTTCCCACTGCTTCCGCCGTGAAGCGGGGGCCTCGGGGCAGTTTTCCAAAGGGCTTTACCGCGTGCATCAGTTCACCAAACTTGAAATGTTTGTCTACTGCCTGCCCGGCGATTCCGATCGCTTTCACGAAGAACTCCGCTCAATAGAAGAAGAAATCTTCGACGGCCTTAACATCCCCTTCCGCGTGGTTGACACCTGTACGGGCGATCTTGGGGCGTCCGCATACCGGAAGTGGGATCTTGAAGCATGGATGCCGGGGCGAAGCTCCGGAAGCTCCCAGGGCGGCTGGGGAGAAATAACTTCAACATCGAACTGCACCGATTACCAGGCCCGCCGCCTTAATATACGCTACCGTGACGACGACGGCAAAAACAAATACGTCCACATGCTCAACGGCACAGCCGTCGCCGTGTCGCGGGCCGTCATCGCCATACTGGAAAACTTCCAGGAAGCCGGCGGTTCCGTGCGCATCCCCCGCGCGCTGGTTCCCTATTGCGGGTTTGAACGCATACATCCGAAACACGCGCTTTAGCGGCATCCGCCGCGCAAGGAGAAAACCACAAGGAGAAAATCATGATGAAAAAATCAAAACGCGCCTTCGTTCTTTTCGCCGCGGGCGTCCTTGTTCTGACGCTCACCGTATGCCGGAGCCTCCGTTCCGCCCTGAAGGAACCGGCGCTGTCGCTTGATTCAGTTTCAATAACGGGCATTGATTTTAACAGCGTGGATCTTCTCTGTAAAATAAACGTAGATAATCCCAACGCCTTTGACATTCCCTTTCCTGAAATTGACTGGGAATGTTTCATCAACGCCAATTCTTTTGTTGCCGGAACCATAAAGAGCGGCGGCTACATCAAATCCCGCGCGGGCGCGACGGTGGAGGCGCCGGTCAGCATGGCCTACGCGGGTATGTTCAACAACATTGCGTCTCTTGCAAACAGCAATAAGGCCGACTGCACCATAAAACTCGGCGTTACATTCACGATCCCCGTCCTGGGCGGCAAGACCTGGAATTTTGAGCATACAGGCTCCCTGCCGCTGCCCAGGGTTCCTTCCGTCGGTTTTAAGGGAATAAGCGTTAAAAATTTAAGCCTTTCACGCCTTGAATTTGAGGCCGGCCTTGAAATTGAAAACGACAATATTTTTGATTTGAACATCAATGAACTTGTCTGCAATCTTTCGGTGAATAATACGCGCTGGTTCTCGGGAAGCGTCCCCGATGCGCCCGTCATAAAGGCGGAAGGGAAAACCACAATTCCCATAGTTGTTTCCATAGACGCCCTTTCCCTTGTAAAGGATTTGACCCTTATCATAACCACGGGAAGGGACGCCGCCGTCTCCCTGAGCGGCAATCTCAGCGCCGTGGGGAATTTTCCGGGCTTTAAGCCGCTGGAGCTGCCGTTCAGCTATAACGGGAATACAAAGCTGCCGCGGTAGGAAGGCGGCCGCTTGACGTTTTTCCGCGTTTTCATTATTGTTATTCGTATGAAGTTGTCCACGGGCGTAAAGAATTTCTCCTCCGGTTTTTACTATTATTATATTTCCCCGCCCGCGGAAACTCCGGCGTAGCCGGTTTTTACCCTGTAAACAGGGGAGGCTCCGCGGGCAAAACCCGCCGGAGCCTCCCTTTTTTTATGTCCTGACGCCGATACGGCCGTACAAAAAAGGAGTAAACATGATAGTTGCGCTGAAAAGGGGAACTTCGCGGAACGAGGCGGAGCGGTTTGCCGAAACCCTCAGAAAACAGGGGGTCGCCGTCCATTTTTCCGAAGGGGCGGTTCAGACGGTTCTGGGGCTTGTCGGCGACACGACGGCCATAGACGAGGAAAGCCTCAAGGCCGGCCGTCTTGTGGAAAAAGTGATGCGCGTACAGGAGCCGTACAAGCGGGCAAACAGGCTCTTTCACCCGGCGGATACGGCGGTTGAAGTCCCTTCGGCGGCGGGGACGGCGAAGATAGGCGGCGGAACGCTGGGGATCATTGCCGGCCCCTGTTCCGTGGAAAGCAGGGAACAGATCGCCGCCGTGGCGCGGTCCGTGAAGAAGGCCGGCGCCGCGTTTCTCCGGGGAGGCGCGTTCAAGCCGAGGACAAGCCCGTACAGTTTTCAGGGCCTGGGATGCGGGGGGCTGGATCTGCTTCTTGAGGCGAAAAAAGAAACGGGGCTTCCTGTTGTAACCGAGCTTATGGGTATACACCAGCTTGAACTTTTTGCCGACGTCGACGTCATACAGGTTGGGGCGCGGAACATGCAGAACTTTACGCTTCTGCGCGAACTGGGCCGCAGCAGGAAACCGGTGCTCCTCAAGCGCGGCCTTGCTTCAACGATCTCGGAGCTTCTCATGGCGGCCGAATACATCATGGCGGGCGGCAACGAAAAGATAATCCTCTGCGAACGGGGGATAAGGAGCTTCGACAGCTACACGCGGAACGTCCTTGATCTAAGCGCCGTGCCCGCGCTTAAAAAGCAGAGCCATCTTCCCGTGATCGTGGATCCGAGCCACGCGACGGGCCTTTCCTGGATGGTGCCCGCCATGGCAAAAGCGGCGGTCGCGGCCGGGGCGGACGGCGTCATCATTGAAGTACACAACGATCCCGAGGCCGCCCTGTGCGACGGAGAACAGTCCCTTACCCCTGAA
>JAITJV010000107.1 GCA_031278755.1 Treponema sp.
CTTCAGGGCGCTTAAAAAAGGTATTAAACCCCGAATACAAATACCTTATGAGAACAACATACCTCGTCCCTTTAGGGCGAGGTTGTTGATTCGATTATTCTTTTCGGCGTTACATCGGGCGGTTCCATTTTCACCGCGCAGTTTTGGGGAAAGCGGGACATTTCGGGAATACGGAGAAATACGGGTTTCTGCCTGGCCCTCAATGTTTTACTGGGTGTTTTTTTTACGCTGGCCGCCCTCTTTGCCCCTGAAAAAATTCTCGGGATTTATTCCCGTGATCCCCTGGTGATAGAATCCGGAAGCATATATCTCAAGACCCTTGCCCCTTCGTTTATTCCTTTTGCGGTAAGCCAGGTGCTTTTTCTGACCCTGCGTTCCATAGAAGAGGTGCGTATCCCGATGGTCGCCACCGTCATTGCGCTTTGCCTTAATGTGATCTTCAATTATCTTCTGATTTTCGGCATCGGGCCTTTCCCCGCGCTTGGGGTGGAAGGGGCGGCCCTTGCCACCGTTCTTGCACGGGCCGTTGAGGTAGTGTTTTTGGCGCTTATAAGTTACGGGGGAAAGTACGCCTTTGCGGGAAATTTCAGGGAGCTTACCGCCTTTAACGCCGTGTATGTTCAGTGTTTTTTCCGTATTTGCCTTCCTGTGATCTTCAACGAGATTATCTGGTCGCTGGGCATAACAATTGAGAACATTATTTTCGCCCGCACGGGGACCGGAGCCATGGCGGCTTTTAACATTACCAGCACCGTGTCGCAGCTTACATGGGTGCTTTTCATAGGGCTGGGAAGCGGCGCCGGGCGTCTTCCGCTACAGATCGGGGAAATGGCTGCACAATGTGACGGCGGGTATTTGACTTTGTGCGGGCTTCTCATTTTCGGAAGATGCGGCGGAAGCCTGTTTGATACGGGCGGCTTCCGCCGTATGGTTTTTTAATCAGGCGACGTATGCTTCCAAAAGCCTCTGCCTGGAAGGATGCTGAAGCCGTTTGATTGCTTTCCTTTCTATCTGGCGTATCCGCTCCTTGGTAAGGTTAAAGCGTTTGCCTATTTCCTTGAGGGACAGGGGGGCGATATTTCCCAGTCCGTAACGGTAGCGTATTATGTCGGCTTCTTTTTCGTTGAGAGTTTTTAAAACCGATTCTATGTCCTGTTGAAGCGCGTGATTAACGACGTGCTCGTCGGGGGACTGGTAGTTTTCGTCTTCGATAAAGTCGCCCAGAATGGAAGCGTCCTTGCCGCTGTAGACGGGGCTTTCAAGGGAAACAAGCCCCCGCGATATTTTAATCATATCCGCTACATGAGCGGGATCCATGTTGAGGAGCCGGGCAATTTCTTTTATTTCATTGTCTGAGCCGGAATTTTCCTGAAGTATTTTGCGGGTTTTTTCAATCTGAACCATCTCGTTGGCCCGGTTGAGGGGAAGGCGTATCATCCGGGATTTTTCGCATATTGCCTTGAGGATAGCCTGCCGTATCCACCACACCGCATAAGAGATAAAGTGGTATCCCTTGTCAACATCGTAGCGGTCAACGGCGTTTATGAGGCCTATGTTTCCTTCGCTGATAAGATCCTGAAGGGGCAGCCCCTGTCCCTGGTACTTCTTTGCCACGTTAACGACAAAACGCAGGTTTCCCCTGACGAGTTTGTTTTTGGCTTCCGGGTCGCCTTTTGCCGCGCCCCTGGCCGCCGTGGTTTCTTCCTCTCTTGTCAAAAGAGGAATCCGGTTGATTTCTTTCAGGTACTGTGAAAGAACATTGTCTTCGAGGTTGATTTTTCTCATCCGGTTTTCGGTTTTTCTAACTTTAGTCGCGGTCATGTACCCTCCTTCACTGGGTTACCTATATATTAGCAAAAACCATGCCAGCTATTCGGCTTTCATTCGAAAAAAATACAAATCTTCTAACTCCTTGTATTACAAGGAGTTAGAAGCAGCGTGTTTCGCTTTAAAAGAAAATTTATCTTTCATTGAAAGAGAATTCAGCCTTAAAGTACTCAAAATGACACGATCTTTGAAAATTGTCATATAAGTGTGTCATAATGGCTCTATATGCCGGCAAAGGGCTGTTTACTGAGCTTGTTTCAAAACTGAAGTTGTGGAACGGCCGCCGCCCGCAAAAAAAAGTACGGAAAGCGGTCAATACGGAGCGAATATTCTTGACCTTCTCGTGTAAGTTTTTGTATATTCTATACATCCACATACTCAAATTTTTAACAAACGGAGGAATAATATGAAGGTAAAGCCTTTGACAGACCGGGTGCTGGTCAAACTTGAAAAAAACGAGGCGAAAACCGCCGGCGGAATCATCATCCCCGACACCGCGCAGGAAAAGACCCAGACCGGTACGGTGGTTGAAGTAGGCGATGACAAGGAAGTCATCAAGGTAAAAGCCGGCCAGAAGGTAATGTACGACAAATACGCCGGAACACAGGTCAAGATCGACGGCGAGGATCACCTGATCATTAAAATGGCCGATATTATCGCGGTTATAGAATAGGCGTAAACCGCTTTGATGGGAAACCCGTTTAATACCCGGTCCTGAAAAGTCCGGGTGTTTCTTTGAGTCGAAAGTCTGGTTTCATACCCCGCCGCAAACGGTGTGTGCGGCGCAACCGCTGTTTGCGCGCTCTGCCGCACGGTATGTTGACTAGGACGCGGCCCTTTTTGGTTTAATACCCCGCCTGCGGCGGGGCTGCTGATTCGATATTCCGCAGTTCCATCTGAACGGTAATGTTTTCAGGATCGAGATCCCGCGCGTATTCGAGAACGCGGCGGCTTTCTTCGCCGCGGCCCAGAATTCTGAAACAGCCCGCTATTCTCAGTTGAAGCCGAGCCGCTTCCTTCGGGAAAGCGCCCGGGGCCGGCGGCTCTACGGCGCTTTTTTCCATGACGGCCGCCGCCGTTTCGTAAAAGGAAATGGCGGCCTGGGGGGAACGCCGCGCTTCCATGATGAGGCCGAGGTTGGCGGCGCTCTGCCATGCCGCGTCTTCCGGTACGGATCTGAGGGCTTCCTCGGCGCGGTCGAGGTTTCCTTCCGCCAGCAGGTATATGCCCTGGTGCAGGAGGAGCCATGGTTCCCGTATGCCGCGGCTTTCCGCCGTTTCCACAAGCCGGGACGTTTCATCGTATTTGCGCTGGAGGTTAAAGTACCATGCCGCCCAACGGTAAAGTTCCCGGGCGTCCGGGTGGCGCCCAAGGAGCAGCCAGGTTTCTCCTGTGATGCGGTCAGGACCCCAAAAATCCTCCCTGCGGCGGAGCAGTTCCAGGTCCAACAGGGGGTAGGCCCGTAACGCCGGATCTTCCAGTACCGCAAGGGCGCTGGAACCGGGGAGGAGGCGGGTATAGCGGATAATGCCGAAGCGGACAGTATCGCCGTCCATGATACGCCCTCCGGTTCCGCCCGCCGTGTAGAGCCAGAGCCGTTCAAGCCACGCGGCCGCTTCTTTTCCGTCCGCTCCTCCTGCCAGATTGTAGAGGCTTCGAAACACCGCGTCGTCCGAGGATGCGTTTTCCATGCCGCGTTCGGAGGGGAGGGAAGGGTCTGCGGGCGTCGGGGAATCCGCGCCGTCCGGGGCGGCCGGAGAAACAATTATTTTCCATATATTTTCCGCCGCTTCCCTGTAGCCTGCAAGCCACAGCGCGTCCGCCTCGCGGATCAATGCGTCTTCGCCTTCCAGCCTGGAAAACATGCCCGCCGCCCTTAAGGGATCGCCAAAATCGTAGTAATATTCGGCGGCAAAACGAAGAAAGTCCGGGGTATGTTCCTCTGTTCCCGCATTTATGATACGGGAAGCCGCGCCCTGTGTATCTCCGGCAAGGATGTCAAGAATGGCAAAGTCTGTAACAAGTTCTTCAGCCTCGTCCGCAGGCATACTGTCCAGGACCAGGGGAAAGGCGGCGGAAAAAAGGGATTCCAGCCGGGATGAGGCGCGGGCCTTTCCGGGATCATGAAGATCCCCCATGAGGATGCGGATTCCCAGCACAAGGGGGCTGAAAGAGGCGTCACGGAGAAGGGCGGTGCGTTTTTCAAGCTCCTCTGTAAGCGCCCCCGTTATGGGGGCGTTCCGGATCAGGGCCGCCGCGGCCAGAGCGGCCAGCGGCTGCGAGTAGGGAAAAGCGTCGGCGGCCTTTAGCGCGGCGTTCCGGTAGTTGCCGGTAAAACGGGGGGCGCGTTTTGAAAGTTCGCGCCTTCTTTTAAGAACGGAAAGCCTGGCTTCTATTCCCTCCGCCTTTTTTTCAATGTGGCCGATCGTGCGGTCAAGCTGATCCGGATCGGCGTTTCCCGCCATGAGCGCGTCGAATTCCCACCGCGATTTGGCCCAGGGATCGGCCGGCGCGCCGGCGCCTTCTTTTTGGGGGGCGGATCGGATGACGGATAAAACCGAAAAAACCGCCAGGGGAACGCTGATAAGGAACGAAAGGATCAGGCCGGAAAAGAAAACTGTCCGGAGGAGGCCCTGAAAGGGGCGCTTTACGCTTTTGGACACGGCTTTTCCGCAAGCTCCCTGCGTATGCTGTCCAGGACTCCGTTGACAAAACGGTAGGAATCTTCGGCGCCGAATTCCTTTGAAATGCCTATTGCTTCGTTTATGGTGATGGAAGGGGCTATATCGGTCTGAAACATAAGGGTATAGACGCTCATTCTCAATATGGCAAGGTCAACGCGGTTGAGCCGGGAAAAATCCCAGTTTTTAAGGTGCGCACGTATCATTTTGTCGATGACTTCGATGTTTTCTATGGTGCCCAGCGCCAAAAGCCGGGAAAAATCCGGAATGCCCCCCAGGGCTTTTTCCCCAAGCCAGGAAAACCGCAATAATTCCGCCGGTGGAATTTTCGCCGCTTCCCAGCAATACAGGGCCTGGAAGGCCAGAATACGCCCTTTTCTGCGGGACGCCATTACCAGACTATCTGATCGAAGACTCTTTTGCAGTCCCGGCTGTTGTCCGGATCTTCATAACTTCTTCCCGTCCTCAGTTCCCGCGTTAGTTCCTCGGTGGCCTTCTGGAGCGCCTCAAGCTGGCGTTCCTGCAGCAGGGTGTTGCCTATGTAGTCGCGGACGGTATAGGGAGTTCCGAGCTGGAAAATGTCATTGAGGGCAAGGGTCTTCATTTCGTAGGTTTCGGTAACTTTTATGATCCTGAAAAATTGGCCGTTATCAAGCAGAGGGGATACTTCGCCCTGTTTCAGGGCAAACGCGGCGGTAATAAAATCGGCCCCCATCATCTGCTGCGACTGCATATCTTTTTGAATATACTCGTCCTTAAAGCTCTGATAACCCAGGTTTGCATTGGGAACACGGCCGTTGTTAACCTTTTCGTCAAATCGTGTAGGGTTTGAGCCTATTTCCCTGACCAGGTTTTCCGCCGTCCTCCGCGTTTCCGCCGCATTGCTGCCGTAGGGGATCTGTATCATGGAAAAACGGACCACATCGGGACGGACAAACTGGGATTTGGTTAAATCGTAGGTTTTGAGTATATCCTCCTCGGTAGGCTCCTTGAAAGAATTGATAATGGCGCCCTTTTTGGCTTCGAGATACTTGTTAAGAACGAGCTGGCGGCGTACCTGATCGCGGAAAGCGGGAAGTTCAAGGCTGTACTGGTTCTTTACCGCGGTGGCAAATTCCGCTTCGGTGGGCTGCCGTCCTATGTTTCTGGCCAAAAGGGTGCGGAGCCTGTCGATCTGCTGGTTTACCTCGTTCTCGGTTATGCCGATCTTGTCCCGTTCCGCGGCCTGGAGAACGAGTTTTTCGTTAATCATCATATCCAGAATCTGCTTCCGCAGATCCGCCGTCAGGGGCCGCCCGGTCGTTTTTTCCGTCCGCTCCACTTCGGAACGGTACTGTTTTACCGTGATAACCTCCGTTTTGATCAAATTCACCTTTGCAATAGGCTGGAGCTGCAGATCCTGGGCAAAGCCCAATGCTCCCAGGGTCCCCAAAATAATAAAAAATAACCGTTTCATATATACACCTTAGATCGTAATGGGTAATTCCGAGATTCGGCTTTTTATATAAAAAGCCGGACTCTGGCATTTATAGAATATCCGAAAATATTCTGTTTTCAGTATATCATATTATTATATAAAATAACCACCGGCTTTGAAGTTACACCGGAATACGGATGAAAATTCTCCTCCGTATTACTCCAGAATTACTCCAGAACCGCCCTTATCCGCCTGACCCCGGCGGAAGAAGACTGTTCCTTCTGTATTTTGAAGGTTCCCATGGCCCCGGTACGCTCCACATGAGGCCCTCCGCAGACTTCCTTTGAAAATACCCCGGTAGATTCGTCCCCTATGGTGTAAACTTTGACCTGGGATTCGTATTTTTCGCCGAAAAGGGCCGTTGCGCCCGACGCTTTGGCTTCTTCAAGGTTCAAAATCTCCATTTTAACGGGAAGATCCCTTTTTATCTGTTCGTTTACAATGTTCTCCACTTTTTTGATTTCATCGCTTGTCATGGGGGCGCCGTGGGAAAAGTCAAAGCGCATCCGTTCGGCGGTGATGTTGGAGCCTTTCTGCGCGACATGATCCCCGAGGATTATACGGAGCGCCCTGTGGAGGAGGTGGGTGGCGGTGTGGTACTTTACCGCCATTTCGCCCTGATCCCCCAGCCCCCCCCTGAATGTCCGGCCGCTCTGCGACCGGGAAAGCTCCTGGTGTTTTTTGAAGGATTCGTCGAATTCGCCCCGGTTTACCGTCATTCCGTTTTCGCGGGCCAGTTCTTCGGTAAGCTCGATGGGGAACCCGTACGTATCGTAAAGGCGGAACGCAAGGCGGCCGGAGATGATCTTTCCGGGATTTTTTAAAAGATTGGGGAGGAGCTTTTCAAATTCATGCTCGCCCTTCTGGAGGGTTTCAAGGAATTTTTCTTCTTCCCTGTTGAGTTCCGCGGTGATGAAGGCGCGGTTTTCCGCGAGTTCCGGATAGGGACCCTTCATTTTGTCTACGGCGATGTCCGCGACGGGGGAAAGCATGGGGCCGGTCATGCCGAGCCTTCTGCCGTGCCGTACCGCGCGGCGTATGAGCCTGCGGAGCACATAACCCGCGCCGACGTTGGAAGGGCTTACCGCCCTGGAGTCCCCCAGGATAAAGGCCGCCGACCTTACATGATCCGCGATGATACGCATGGACGTATCTTTTCCGGCGCCGCTTCCGTAAGAGCAGCCCGCGGCCTTTTCTATTCCCTTTATGATCGGAACGAATACCTCCGTTTCGTACACCGACGTTTTCCCGTTGAGGATGGTGACGGTCCGCTCTATGCCCATGCCCGTATCTACGCATTTGCGTAAAAGGGGCTGGTAAACGCCTTCGGCGTTTTTGTTGTACTGCATGAAAACGTCGTTCCAGATTTCAAGCCACTTGCCACAGGAACAGCCGGGACCGCAGCCGGGACCGCACGGTTCCTTTCCGAAATCGTAGAACATCTCCGAATCGGGTCCGCAGGGGCCTGTTAATCCGGCAGGCCCCCACCAGTTGTCGGAACGGGGCCTGTAGGCAATGCGGCTTTCGGGTATGCCGAGTTTTTTCCACACGGCGGCGGATTCTTCATCGCGGGGAATTTCCCCTTCGCCTTCAAAAACGGTAACGCCGAGTTTTTCAACGGGAATGCCCAGCCATTTCGGCGATGTAAGAAATTCAAAGCTCATCTCTATGGCCCCTTCCTTGAAGTAATCCCCCAGGGACCAGTTGCCCAGCATTTCAAAAAAGGTAAGATGGCTCGCATCCCCCACGGCGTCTATGTCTCCCGTGCGTATGCATTTCTGGTAATCGGTAAGGCGCCTGCCCGCGGGATGTTCTTCTCCCAGAAGGTAGGGAACAAGCGGATGCATTCCCGCGGTGGTAAAGAGCACCGTGGGATCGTTGTCGGGAAGCAGGGACTT
This sequence comes from Treponema sp., assembly GCA_031278755.1. Lineage (GTDB taxonomy): Bacteria > Spirochaetota > Spirochaetia > Treponematales > Breznakiellaceae > JAIROE01. The sequence goes on from JAITJV010000107.1 coordinate 7,884, forward strand.
GCCTTCGATCTGGGCATGCCCCTTTGATTTAAAGAATTCGATATATTTACCGCGGAGTTCATCGGCGTTCATGCAAGATATAGTAGGAGGCCGGGGCGTTTATAGTCAAGTGAGGCTGTTCGGAGACTTCAATTTTCAGAACAGGCTCAAGTACAATTGAACTTTAACCGGCCGGGCTAAAGCTCTACGGCGGGAATATCTTCGTAGCGTCCTGAATTGTTCCAATAGGTAAGGCCGCCGTTTCCCGCGTCGCGCACTCCTTCCGCTTCAAGGCGCACATATTCGGGGCCGTAATACTTACGATCGTAAAAAACATTGAGGTAGAAGGCCTGCACATAGGGCCGTACTATGATCCGGCCCCGTCCTATATATTCGGTGCGGCCCGATCCCTGGCGGTAGATACGGTAGGGACGCAGTTCCGCGGGATCCTGCGCGAGGAAGTTCTGCTCAAAATGGCTGGGATAATACATGGGGCAGATCACGTCCGCCAGCGTAGAGAGGAATTCCACATCCTGCCCGGTCCTGGCCGCGGTGCGGTACCAGCCGTTTGCCCCGTATATGTCTATGGAAATGGGGGCGCCGATCTTTCCGCGTATATGCCGCATAAAAGAGATGATCGCGCTTTCCGCGTCCATGCCGGGATCCCGCCAGCGGTACTGCGCGTCCGCGAGGTTTGCCCCGTCGGTGGGAAAGCGGATATAGTCAAATTGAATTTCATCAAAGCCCCGTTCATACAGTTCTCCGGCAACGGCGGCTGTGTATTCCCAAACTTCTTCCGCGTAGGGATCGACCCATTTTTCATCGTACCGGGTTCGAAGGATCTCGTATTCAGGATCATCGGCGGGAAGGATCTCCGCGCGGGCTTCTTCCGTCCGCGCCTCCGTTTTTTTCCGGCGTATGTCGCGGTAGCCTTCCCAGGGGCTGTTTGTCGATGCGTCCCAGACGGCGTACCGGCCTCCTTCCCGGGCCGCCAGCACCGGGTCCTTAAAGACTACGATGCGGGCCACCGTGTAGATTCCCCGTTTTTTCATTTCCCCGCAAAACGCTTCTACATCAAGGGGCCTGAAAACGCGGCCTATGGAAGCGGCGGAATTTTTCGGGGTAAAGCGGAG
>JAITJV010000193.1 GCA_031278755.1 Treponema sp.
GGCCTTCCGTATTTCGGGAAGCCGTTTGAAAAGACGGTGTATGCCGGCCACTCCCACATCGCAGTAAAGTTCCGCCTTCGATCCGTAAAACCGCGCCGTCACCAGGGCTTCCCTGGCGGCGGGCAGATCCGAAGTCCCCGCGGCGGCCACCGCGATAAACCCTGTTCCGCTTTTACGGGAACCGCCTATCGTAATCGTCCGCGCGATTTCGTCGTATTCGGCGGCGGGGAAACGCCCCCTGACGCGTTCCGCCAGTTCAGGGGACGCGCGGGTCCCCAGCACGGGAATTCCTTTTTCCCGCATGCGGGCAATGATCGCCTCGGCCTGATCGGCAAGTTTCCCCGCGCAGTACACAACTTCCGGGTATCCCGTCCGTAAAGCCCTGCCGCTGTCTATGACGGCAAAACCGAGATCGTCCCCGCCGCCTTCAGATTCGTCGTCCGCCACCGGCTTCTTCCCTGATGATCCGGTCCGCTTCGCCAAGCGTTACATGACGCTCCCTGGCGACGCGCGCCCTGTCTTCAAATTCTATTTTTGAACGAAGCGGCTCTTTCCCCGTAAAAACCGTCTTCTCCGCCGCTTCTCCGAACGCCCCCTTCAACACTTTTTCTTCACGCCCGAGGAAAACACGGTTTACGGGAATCTCGCGGAAACCTATCGTTGACGAATACCGGAAAAAACATCCGCGAAACACGTCCGTCTTTTCGGGGCGGCCCAGAACAGAAACAAGCGTTCCCGGACGGGATTTTTTCATCGTAAGGGGGGTAAACGTTACATCAAGCGCGCCTTCTTCAAAGAAGCGTTCCATAAGAAAACCCAGCTCTTCGCCCGTCATGTCGTCTATGTTTGCTTCAAGAAGAACAAGGTTTTCACTTTTCCAGCCGGGATGTACGGCCTCCGCCGTTTCCCGGAGTGAGACGCGGAGTATATTCGGCTTGTCCATTTTCCGCGCCCCTATGCCTGTGCCGGTTTTAAGCTCCCTGAATATCCCGCTCCCCTCCCCTGTAACGATAAAGCGGTCAACCGAAGCCGCCAGTATTGCGGCCCCCGTGGGGGTAGTCATCTCCCTGTTAAAGCCGCCGGTTTTAACCGGAAGCCCCTGCACAAGAAGCACCGTCGCGGGAGCGGGCGCCGGAAGTATTCCGTGCGCGCATTTAACCGTGCCGCCCCCCAGCTCGATTTCGCTTGCGGTAATCATATCGGGGGCCAGCAGGTCAAGGCAGATTGCCGCGCCCGCTATGTCAATGATTGAATCCATGGCGCCGACTTCGTGGAAAGCGACGTCATCAACCGGAACGCCGTGGACACGGGATTCCGCGCCGGCAATGCGCGAAAAAATGTCAACGGCGCGCTTTTTCGCTCCTTCACGCAGCGCGGACTTTTCCAGGATGTTTCTGATGTCTTTCCAGGAATTATGGGAATGATGTTCATGACGGCGGCTGTGGCCGTGATCATGCTCATGTTCGTGTGAATGCTCATGTTCGTGATCATGATCATGATCATGTTCATGTTCATGATCGTGGTCGTGGTCATGATGCGCATGATGATTTTCGCCCGTATCCACGATCGCGCGGGTTCCCGTAACGCCGTTCCGTTCATCACGGACAAAGTCAAGTTTCCAGCCTTCAAGGCCGAGTTTTTCAAGCTCGTGCACAAGTTCCCCGCGGTCGACGCCGAGATCCACAAGGGCGCCGAGGGTCATGTCGCCTGAAATACCGGCAAAACAATCAAAGTGAAGCGTTTTCATACTACAGCCGCCTTTTCTTTTTCCGTAACTATCGCGCGGTTCATGCTTCCCATGACGTAGCCTTCAAGCTCCATCGACACGTACAAAAAACCGGCCGCTTTGAGGGCGCGGGAAATATCGTCGAGGATCTTTTCATCAAAAAACCTGCGCCGCTCTTCGGGGGCGACTTCTATACGGGCCGTGTCGCCGTGGGAGCGGACGCGGAACTGGCGGAATCCGAAAGAACGGAGCGCGTCTTCCGCTTTTTCTATGCGGGAAAGTTTTTCGCGGTTTATTGCTTCGCCGTATGGTATGCGGGACGCAAGGCACGCGAACGCGGGTTTGTCCCAGGTTGGAAGATTAAAGCGCCGTGAAAGGGCGCGTATTTCTTTTTTGTCAAGACCCGCCTCGCGGAGCGGGCTTATGATGCGGAGTTCTTCAAGCGCCCTGAGGCCCGGCCTGTAATCCCCCGGGTCGTCAGTGTTGGAACCGTCAAACACCGCGTTTATGCCGCGTTTTTTTGCCGCGTCAAGTATATGGCCGAATTCTATTTTTTTGCAGTGATAGCAGCGGTCCCGGGGGTTTTCCGCGACAACGCCGTCTATATCATGTTCTTCAACAAGGACATGCTCAATGCCGACCTGCTTTGCGACGGCGGCGGCGCACTCCATTTCGCTTGCGGGAAGCATGGGAGAGACAACGGTGATCGCCAGGGCGTTTTTCCCAAGAGCGGCGGCGGCGGCATGGCAGAGAAAGGAGCTGTCCACCCCGCCTGAAAACGCGACAGCCGCGCGTCCCCGCGAGGCAATGATTTCCAGAAGGCGGCTGTATTTTTGATCAAGCGCCGTCATAAAAGGCTCCCCTGCATAAAGGAAAAATCCTTCAAATAAGAAAATTTCATCAACGGAAATTTATCCGGAGTTCATCTCCAGGGAGCCGCTTCATGCGGCTTCTTTAATGAAAACACATGAAAAGGTTTCTGTCAATAGACTCGTCCGGCAGGCCGGTAAATTCATTCTTCCTGCGTTCCATGCCGGGGATCTCCTGATTCAGGCTTTTCCAGCCTTTCCCTGAGCAGCCCGGCCGCATTTTCAATGGCGCGGGAAAGGGGCTGGTTTTCAAGGCCGGCAAGGATGAAGTGCTCATTCTTGAGGGGAAGGAGTATGCGCTCGCCGCGGGCGGCAAGGATCGTTTCCGCGACGGCGGGGCTTATTTCGCCCATCATGCTGTTGCCTATAACTATGCCTATGGGTCCGAGGATGAAATCCGCCTCCGCCACGGAAACCTTTATCGCGTTTTCGCCCGACGCCCCGCGGGCGGCGCCGGCCTTTACCATGCGTTCGGCGGCTACCGCGTTGGCCCCCAATGCGATAATCTCCGCGCCGCCGCCGGTAAACTGCCTGATCTTTTCGATAAGGCCGGCGCCGATGCCGCCGCCCATGCCGTCAATTACTACGATACGTTTCATAATGCACGATCATAACCAAAGACTTTCGTATGGACAAGGGAAGCTCCGGAAAGCCCGGCCGGGTTTCCGGAAGTTTCGGCGGCGCGCCCCGGCAAGACGCCGCGGCGGAATACCGCCGGAGGAAACCGCGCCTTACCCGCGAAAAAATTCCGTCCATTCGGCCTGCTTGTCCGCGCTGTAAATTCTTGCGGGGCTTACAAGGGCGCGGAAAAAAATGTTTTGTTTTTCGCAGCAGCCCCGTATTTCGCCGATTTTCTTTTTCATGTTTGGAATATCCGCAAACGTCTTTCGCGTAAAGCAGGCTTTTTTGACGCGGGGAAGTTTTTCAATTTCGGCAATAATATCTTTCCATTGAGAAACCTTCCCGTCAATGTAACCGTCGTCGTAATTGGAGGGATCGTCAACATCAACTTCGGAAACTATGTCAACAAAATCAATACGCCGCCTTTTCATAAAAGCAGCCTTTTCTTCCCTGCTTTTTCCCTTGAGCGGGGCTTCGCCAAAAGATAAGGGCAGAAGCCGCCAGAGAAAATTCCGGCGCCTGCCGTAAAAAAAGTCGGCTTCATTTGAAGGCGCGGCGGGGTTAAAAGTCCCGATCACAAGTATTTCCGTTTCGGGATTTATAATATGATCTGCCGACAGGTGCCGGATCTTTGCCACGATTCACCGTACCGCGAAAATACGGAGCGGGCGGGCGGGCGCGGTCCCTAGATGACGCCGTCCCAGGTGCCTACCCTCTCCCGCTTTTCTTCCGCGTTGTCAAACCAGCGGGCGGTTACTACCTTCGTTTCCGTGTAGAAACGGTAACCGTCCTTTCCCAGGCAGTGAAGATCACCGAAGAAAGAATTCTTGTGGCCCGAAAAGGGGAACATCCCGACCGGA
>JAITJV010000198.1 GCA_031278755.1 Treponema sp.
TATTCCCTCCATCGTTTTCCGCGTGTCGTAGCCCACAAGCAAATCAAAAGAGGTAAAGCCGGAAAGGATATCTATATTGGTAGCCATGCCGCGCCATATCACGTGACAGTCGCGGTAAAGCAGCGGCTCCCGTACAACCTCGCTGTAGGTAAAATTGTCCCTGCGGACAAAGGTGTCAAAACCGGGAACTTCCATGTACGAAAAGAGAAGACGCGCCTTGTTTTTAACCGGCCCGGCGGCGTTCGATTCCAGTATACGGTTAAGGTTGACTTTTGCGGCTTCGTCCCGGTATTCGGTAAAGAGGGCGAGGGCTTTTTCATAGGTTTCAAGCACCTGTGCTCTGGTTAGTATGTAGCTATAACTCCCGCCTGTTTCCACCGGCTGTTCCCTGTCCGCCTTGTCAAGGAGGCTTTCCGAAGCGATTGCCCTGCTTCCCTGCCTGAACTGCGGTCCGGGAAGGACGCGGAACCGCGCCAGGAGGACGTAGAAAACCGTGATGAATAAAACAAACGCGGCGGCGGGAATCAGCACGCGGCCCGGCGTAAGCGGCCGGGGCGGCAGAGGGGGAAAGAGCCTTGAAATTTTCCCCGAATCGATCCATGTCGAAAGGTTGTCTTTTCCGGCGAATTTTCTGATTATGCCGAGGGCCCTGCGGGCAATTTTGTTTTTTTCATCCACTTCCTGCACTTCAAGGTAAAGATCCACCGCCTTATCGGTTTCTCCGCGGCGAAGGTACAGGACGGCAATGCCCAGAAGTACGCCGGGATCGCGCATCCGCATCTCCCGTGCGCGCTTGAAATTGGTAAAAGCGCCGCCGAAATCGCCTACCCGAAGAAACGAAACCGCGAGGAGGTAATAATACCTGAATGATCCGAGGTACCGGTTTTCTTCTGATTCCAGAGTCTTAATGGCGCCGTAATAATTGCCTCTTCGCGCAAGACGGGCGGCTCTGGTTAGGACAAGATCGAGTTTCATCACTCTTTATCAGGGCAGGCCGTACCGTATCCTGATCCGGGCAATCCGGGCCTCCATGGAGTCCATCTCGTCGTCTGAAACGAACAGCGTTCCGGCAAGGCCGGCGTCCACGCGCGCGATGAATTCCCGCAGGAGGGCGAGATCCTGTTCCCGCGCATCCGCCTGCGCGGAAGCCTCAGCCGGAAGCGCGCCGGAGAAATCGGCCGCGCCGCGGGGATCGGATGCGTTTGAGGAGTCAGGAATATCCACAACGGCGGGCCCTCCGGAACCGTTCCGCCACGCGGTAAAGCCCGCGGGATCTTCGGCGGCAAGAAGCAGTGAACAGGAACGTTCCTGCCCCCGGGAAACGACGCCGGGATCAAAATAATACGAAACCGCGGAATCGCCTATTGAATAAGGCAGGTAGTTGAAATTCCGCCCGGATGTATAGTTTATTTTCCAGGGAACCTCGTTGAGCCGCTTCCAGTTTGCAAAATGGACGAGTTCGGGTGTTTTTTCAACTCCTTCGGAAATACTCCCCATGAGGGAAATCCGTTCGTTTCTGGATATCCACCATTTTTCCCCCGCGGCCTTCTCTATCACGGTTTCGGAAACGACGGACTGCCGCCCGGTGATAAAGGGCGTTCGCGCGCCCCCCTCCCCGAGGCTGGTATCCAGAAGAAACCTGAAACCGACCGAAGCTTCATGAGGGCCGAGGTTTACCGCCTTTATGGTTATCGCGACGCCGTTAGTCTGCGTGGAATTTTTTGTTTTGATAAAGGAAAATTCCTCCCGCACCGAAAGAAAGGACGATTCAAAGATCAGGGCGGGGTTTGTTTCCGTTCCCCCGGCGCGGAAACGGAAGGCGGCGGAATCCCCCAGTTTGTAGGTCATATTGTTGACCATCACGGTGATAAAACTTGTACGGGGGTCCTCGTCGACAAAAAAAGGCTCGTATTTTTCACTGGCAAAATCGGAAAGATAGTAAAGTGAAAAGCGGCCGGTTGTTTCATGGAGGACAAGCTTTATCCTGCCGCTGACATATTCGGCCCCGGAAATTTGTCCCGGCCGAAAAACCGCAAGAATACAGCCAAAGAAGAAAACGGCGCGCTGAATTTTTTTCATTGCCCGCCCCCGCTCCGGCCGGATTGTAGATATTCCTCGGTTTCCACCGCCTGATTCCGTATTTCGCGGAGCCTTCTCTGCCTGTCCGTTCCGCCTGATATGTTGAGCAGGGCCTCAAGTTCGCTTATACGCGCTTCCGCCGCGGAAAGCTGCCTGCGGTATTCTTCGGCGGAAAGTCCGCCGCCGTCCAAATCGGCAAAACGCTTCTGATAGGCGACAAGGGCCTGATCGTAGAAACGTTCCCTGCGCTGGTAATCTTCCACGGATTTCAGGGATTCCTCATGACTCCATTTGAGCATTTCAAGGAGTTCGGATTCAACTTTCTTTTGATTAATAAGGGCAAGACGGTAGGACGCCGCCTCGAATTTGGCGCTCTGGGGGTATTGTTCGGTTATAAGGGCAAAAACATCACGGGCTTCTTCAAACTGCCCCATGGCAAAAAGGCTTTCCCCTATCCAGTACAGGGCGGCGGCTTTCTTTACCGCGTCCCCGGTATTATCCGCATAATCCCTGAGCAGCACGGCCGATTCGTCCCAGCGCCCGAGATAAAAAAGAACGCGGCCTTTGTGGTAGGAAAGCTCTCCGGCGTACCGGCTTTCAGGCGCCGCGCGTTCAAGTTCCTCCATATCTTCGAGAGAAGCCCCGTATTCACCGGCGGAAAGTTCCGCGAGGCTTATCCAATACAGGGCCTCCGCCCGCTCGTCCGTATTCCGCGCTTCCGCTTCGGCCCGGCGCAGTTCTATAACCGCCTCCCGCCAGCGGGATTCCCCGTACAGTGTTATTCCCCGTTCAAGACGGGACGTCAGGGAAAAAGCGGGAATAACAGAAAAGAGGAAAATAAGCGTACCGCAAAAAAGTGCCCTTGGGGACATACGATGCCGCCTGAGGCCGCACAAGGCTTTATTGTTCATCCATGGCGCTCCTGTATCGATTTTCGGCGTGAAAGCCCTTCTCCATAAGCATTACGGACGCTCAACCCGGGTTCAGTTTCCCCGGAGCGTCCGTACCAGCGCCGCTTTGTCCGCCGCATTGAAAAAAGCCGAACCGGCGACAAGCACGTCCGCCCCCGCCTCCCTGGCGCCCGCGGCGGTCTCCTCATTGATCCCTCCGTCAACCGAAACAAGGAACCCGTACCGCTGTTTTTCACGAATTTGCACCAGGGTCTTTACCTTTTCAAGGCAGCGGGGGATCAGTTTCTGGCCGCCGAAACCGGGATTGACCGTCATAACAAGGACGAGATCGGCAAAGGGGAGCAGCTCTTCGATCGCGCCGACCGGGGTGGACGGCACTATGCTTATCCCCGCTTTTTTGCCGAGTTCCTTTATTGACATGAGCGTGCGGTGGGAATGGACCTCCGCTTCGGGATGAAAAGTGATGAAACCGGCGCCGGCTTCGGCAAAACCGCGGATCAGTACGTCCGGCCGGGCAACCATGAGGTGGACGTCAAACAAAGCCCGTGAACGGGGCCGCAGATCGGCCGCGGTTTTGGGGCCGAAAGTAAGGTTGGGCACAAAACAGCCGTCCATGACGTCAAAATGCAGCCATTCGGCGCCGGAAGCGTCAATCTCACCCGCGGCGGTTTCCAGGCTGGCAAAATCCGCGCTGAGTATTGAAGGCGCTATAATAACGCCGGCCCCAAAAGAACGTTCCCCCATACTTTGATGATACGCTTCCGGGGGACTGCTTGTCAAAGCCCCAAAAAATAGTATAATTTGAAAGATATAGTTTTTATCAGAATGTTTGAAACAGATCAAGCCATGAGTACAGATGTTTCCGTTGAGGGGCTTATTCAGAAGGCCTATGACATGCTGAAAGCCTCAAACGCAGCTTCGGCCCTGGAGGCGCTCGAAGAAGCCCTTGCTCTTGATTTCGATCATCCTGAGGTAAAGTACGGACTTAAATGCCTCGAATGGTGGCTGGAGCAGATGCGGCGGGTAAATGAATTTCAGGACCCTTACGACAGGGGCGCGTATATACTGTCGCAATGGAGGCCGTATTACGGTTTTCTGGATCGTTTTACCGAAAACCACGATCATTGCCAGTACGCGGTCAAGGTTTTTGTTTACCGGACGGCCCTTAAATATTTTGAGGATCTGCTGGGGGACAGGGCCAACAGCCTTGATCCCGGCCTTCTCCTTCAGATAGGCCGCTGCTACAAGGGGACGGGGAATTACGAGGAAGCCCTGACCTATCTGGAACAGGCCGCCCGTTTCATGCGCGAGGACGGCGAAACCCTGGCGGAACTTGCCGACGTCAACGCCCTCCTCGCGGAACAGCGGGCGGCAAAGGCGCTTTTCAGAGAAGCCTTTTTCCTTGATCCCCAGAAAATAGAACTCAGGTCCATGGAATCGGAACTGATCATACGGCTGCGGGACAAGGTAAAGGAAATGGGATATTCCGGGCGCCTGCTTGCGGAATGGCTGCCTGTTTACGGCTGCCTTCTTGGGGTGTTTTCCGTAAAGCGGGAACTGAAACAGGTGGAATTGGGGAGGCTTAAACAGTCCATCTTCGCCCTGGAAAACGAGATACGTTCGGGCGGAGGCCCCGACGGAACAAGCCTCCTTAAGCCGCGGCTCCTCAACCGTTATTTCTGGCTTATCGATCACTATGAGAATGTCCGGGAGGATCCCGGCCTCATCGAGGAAACCATGCTGAAAATTAAACTGATAGATCCGGCTGTTTATGAACGGTATACCAAGTAAGGAGTTACGAGATGTCTGAAGCTCTCTTGAAGAATGTGCAGGAAATGCTGAATGAAGAAAAATGGACCAGAGCCACCCTCAGCAATTATTCAACCAGTCAGTTCAAAGAGCTTGATCTTGTCCTCAAAGACGCGCGTGAAAAACGGCTGGATGATGAGCTTAAAAAAATATGCGACGAACACCTGCTTCACACAAAGAACAGCATTATCGCCCTTTACCTTTCGGGGATGATAGCCCTTTCCCGTCAGCTTATCGACGATTCGGCCATGACGAACCTTGTAACGATCTTTGTGGACAACCGCAAATGGAATATCGTAAAGTACCTGTGCGAAGGAATTCTGGAATACGGGGAGTCCAAATTTGCCCTTCGCACCCTTGCCGAATACTACAAAAACGACAATACGGAAGAACCCGTTTATGAAATCTGGGAGCGGCTCGTCAAGGTTGATTACGAGGAAGCGGATCTCGCCAAGTCCCTGGCGGAACATTATGAAAAAGAAAATCAAATAGAAGCGGCCGTCGATTACTATAAAAAGGCCCTTCACCGGTATATAAACAAGGCGCTGTTTACCAATGTACGGGAAATCTGGGAAAAGCTTCTTGTTTACTGTCCCGAAGACATTGATTTTTTTCTCCATGTTCAAAAACGCGTCGCGAAGAACATAAGCGAAGAAAAGGCCGTTCTCCTGCTACAAGATGTGTACGGCGCCTGCAAGGACAAGGACGTCAACACGGCCATAAGCATCCTCAAGCTCATTCTTCAGTACGATGAAAGAGACGCCCAGGCCCGCAGGGAAATAGCCGAGTGTTACAGAAAGAAGCACGCGGACCACAGCCAGCTTGAAGAATATATACGCATATCGAACCTTACCCAGAATTACCGGAACGTCCATGAAGCCGTTACGGATTTTGAAAAGCACATCGCCTTTGACAGGGGAAACTTCGTGTTTCACCGCACCTGGGGAGTCGGGCGTATCGCCAGTTTCAGGGGAGACGAGATCG
>JAITJV010000228.1 GCA_031278755.1 Treponema sp.
ATTGATCTTTGAGACAACATTCCTGCATCATATTTTTCTTCCACGCCGTCATGCTTGCCGTTCCTGTAGTGGGCGAGGAAGTCAAGACAATGGTAAACTGTCTCCGTTCCGGAATATTGATACCGGTGGGTAATGTCTCCGTAATTGCATTCCAGGTAGAACCCATCCCAGCCGTTCCTTCCCCAGTTGATTTCCGATTTGAGTATGCCCTTTTCGTTGTATTTCCGTTCCGGCCCGTTCTTTTTACCACTTTTGTAAAATGTTTCCGATTTTAACATACCTTCTTCGTAGTATTCTTTTTGCAGCCCATTTTCTTTTCCGTTCTTATAGATCGTTTCCGATTCTATCTTTCCGTTTTTATAGTACCTTTTAAGAACGCCGTCTATGCGCTCGTTTTTGTAAGGGATTTCCGTCTTGAGTTTTGTTTTGCTTTTGTCGTGATACTCTCTTTCCACCCACTCCCGGACCTCGCCCCTTGTCTTTTCATCATTTTCTTCTTCTTCGTCTTCATCTTCGTCTTCGTCATAATCATCATCGTATATTTTTCTGTATCCGTCCTCGTTGCCGTCTTTATAACCGGTCTCCGATTCCGGTCTTCCGTTTTTTCTGTATGTTTTTACTATTCCGTGTATCACGTCGTCCACATAGGGGGTTTCCCGTTTTACTTTTCCATTTTCAAAATATTCCCTGTCTATCCCGTTTTTTTCATTTTCCGCATACGCGGTTTCCTGTTTTACTTTTCCGTTTTCAAAATATTCCCTGTCTATCCCGCTGCGTTCACCGTCTTTGTAACTTGCTTCACGCAATACGCCGCCGTTCTTTGAATACTGCTTTTCCGTTCCGTTTTGCTCTCCATTGTGGTACTCCCGTTCCCATTCAAGCCAGCCTTTACTGTTGTAATACTTTTGCATCCCCTCAAAAACGCTGTTTTTCATGGGTATTTCCGATTCAAGCCTTCCCTTTTCATCATACTGTTTCATTATCCCTTCCAGAACATCGTTTACAAAAGGGGTCTCGCTTTCTATTGTTCCATTGCTACGGTAGTTTTTTTCCACCCCGTTGCGTAAACCGTTTACATAGGGGGTTTCATAGATAACTTTGCCCTTGTCGTCGTATCGTTTTTCGACGCCGTTTTGCAGTCCGTTGGCGTAGGGCGTTTCCATGAGGGGTTTCCCATTGACGGCGTATGTCCTCACCGTTCCCTCGGTTTTCCCTTTTTTATAAGGGGTTTCGGAGCAAAGATTGCCGTTAGGCCAGAATGTCCGCACTATTCCCTTCGCGCCGTTTATATCCCCTTCTACCTGGATATTGTTTTCCTGCCCGGTTTCTTTTCCTGTTAAAAGGCCGCCGTTCAATACGGCATTGGGCCCTATAATGATCTTTGCCGCCATTTTTCCTTCCCCTTGTTCTGTACGCTACATCGGACCGCCGGCGATGTCAAAGGTCATTAGCGGCAAAAAAACTTTTTTTATCATAATTTAACAAAGGGTTAACAGAATTTTATTCGTGTTGAGGGGTTTAATACCCCGTCGCAAACTACGTTTGCGCGCTTGCTCCGGCTCAAATACCGCAACGCTTAAGATACCGCGGAGCTTGCTCCGCGGAGGCTCATTTTTCGCACAACCGGAGAGGATTGGGCTGCGGCGCATCCGGCCGGAATGCGGCCCGGACGCGCATGCGGTTTAGCGTTTCTTCTTCCACCTGATGTAGACCTGGTGGCCTGCGCCGTTTTCCTGGGGTCTTTCTTCGGTTTCAAACTGGGGAATCGCGCGAAAAAGATCGCCGAGTTTACGGAAGCCGAAATTCCGCGGATCAAAATCGCCCGTCCGGTTGCTGATTTTTTGCCCCACGCTGCCCAGATACGCCCAGCCTGATTCGTCGGCCAGATCTTCCACCGCATCGTGGAGCAGCTTAAGGAGGCGCCTGTCGTCCTTGAATTCCTTGCGCGGGCGGGACGCGGGGCGGGCGTCGTCTTCGTCGCCTTCTTCCTGCTCCCGCAGTATTTCCGTATAGACAAATTTATCGCAGACCGAGACAAACGCCCGCGGCGTTTTCTTTTCGCCGAAACCGTAAACAGTGTGGCCGCTTTCCCTGAGGCGCGACGCAAGGCGGGTAAAGTCCGAATCGCTTGAAACGATGCAGAAGCCGTCGAGCTTCTGGCTGTACAGCAGATCCATTGCGTCTATGATCATGGCGCTGTCCGTAGCGTTTTTTCCCGTAGTATAGGAAAATTGCTGTATGGGTTGAATGGCGTATTCCAGAAGTTTTTCCTTCCAGGATCTGAGGTGGGTGCTGGTCCAGTCGCCGTAAATGCGCTTGACGCTGGCGACGCCGTATTTGGCTACTTCATCAAGCAGTCCTTCTATAATTGCGGAAGGCGTGTTGTCCGCATCAATAAGAACCGCAAGTTTTGTCTGGCTTAATTCAGCCTGCTGGTTTGCCGGGAAAGATGTATTTGAAAACGGCAGTAATGGCATGGTTATTCTCCAAAGATTGATTTTTTTATCCGCCGTAAAAGGCTGATTTTTCCAAGAGGTATGCGTATGGCTTCCCCCGGAACGTGTCCCGCCGGGATGCATCCCGCCGGATCGAGGACGAGTATGCTTTCCTCTCCTTTTTTTTCTATGGCCGTTGGAATCCCCCTGGCTTCCACAGGATCTCCCCTGTGGGGCCATGTTACTTCAATGAGTGATTTTGAAGCTATAGCCTGCCGCGCTATGTTTGCCTTGCCTGCATAATCAAGGCCGCGGGCTTCAAGTTTTTCATAACGTATGGAAGCGCCGTCAAGCTGGGATTCGCTGAGGATCAGGCGCCTTTCTATGCGGGACAACAATTCGGTCTTTTCCTCTTTTGTAAGGCCTGGTTTTGAAAGGTTTTTCCTGAACCCGTCCTTGATTTCTTCACGGGCTTTGGTTCTGCCGCCGCCGGCGGAATCCGGAGTTTCATTAAAGGTGAAACTTCGGGCGTGCGGCCTTTCCTCTTTTTCAACAGCCGGGAAGAAACTGTTCTGCATGCCTTGGACCGACGGGGCGTCCATGCTGTGGCGGGCGATGATGTCTACGCCGGCTTTGATCAGCGCGCCGGCGGCCGTTTCGGTTTCCGCCGCGGGAAGGAGATAAACCCCGGGGGCCAGGGTTTTCCCGATAAGGCTCCGCAGGGGTTCCGCTTCCGCCAGATACCGCCTGTCTTCCGACAAGGTAAGAACCGCGCCTTCGATAAGGGCGACTTCACCGTAGCGTTTTTCCCAGTCCTTTACCGTCCATGCAAGGGCGTCGTTTATTCTGTTTCCCGAAAGCCGTTCAAAGAGGCCGATCATTTCTTCGGCGTTTATGCCGCGGTCAAATCCGCGGACCGCCGAATCGCGGGTCAGCTCAAAGCGCACGGCGGCGCCCGCCTCACGGACAGCGGAAAAGAAGGCAAGGGAAAGAACATCGGCAAAGGCTATTCCCGGATACACAATCCACGAGAAGGGGGCGTCCATGGCAAGGGACGTTTCCCGCGCACCTGATTCTCCGGCGGCCGCGTCGTTTGCCGTGTGAACCGCCGCGGCAGGGGCGGCGGCAATAAGATCCGCGGCCGCAGGATGCGCCGCAACCGCGCCGTCTTTGGTTCCGGTGATGAGTCCGGTTTTTTCCAGCGCGCTAAAAAAACAGTCGGAATGAATTTCATTGCCGGCGGCAACCGCGCCGGCGGCATCCGCGGCCTCTTCCCTTTCAAGAATAATCAGCCGGCGTTTCAGGGTCTTGGGCGGGTAAAGGGCGCCTTCTTCAAGGGCGCCGAGGAAACTGCCGAAAAGTTTCGACATTGTGCGTATGCGGTTCCGGTTAAGATACGCCGCCGCTTCGTTGAAAGGTTCTTCCCCGGTCTCAAAACAGTAGATTCCCGCCGCCCAGTATTCAAGCCTTTCCCTGCGCGAAAGATTTCCGAACGCCCGCAGGCGCTCCGTGTCGGGGAACAGCCTTTCTCCTTCAATACGGAGAAGCCCCAGCGTGTAAAGCCCCCCCGCAAGAGCGCCAAGGTCGATTCCCGGAAAGACCCGGCTTCCCAGAGACATGATCTTCTTGCGTATTTCCGCCCCTCCCTGATCCCGGAGCGATGCGGATTTGAAGAAGCAGGGTTCTTCCAGAATGAAAGAAACTATACCGGCTATAAGACAGTCCCCGTCCAGTGTGGGTGTACTTTCACTTCCCCTTTCGTCCGGGGGAAGTTTCGGGAAAAGGACCCGGCTGTTTTCGGCAAAAGGGGCAAGGACCGGTTCCAGAACGGGATTCAGCGCAAGGCGGAGAAGGCCGTCTTCACGGAAACGGTAGATGATGAAACGCTCTTCAAGGTTAAGCAGGAGATCCTGAAGGCCGGCGGCGCTCATATCGCCTGAAAAAAAACTTTCCAGTTCTCCCGGCAGGGGTTCCTGTAAAAGCGCGATGGCGGCGATAAGGGCCGCGTCGTTTTCATCAATGTAAAGGCTTATGGTTTTTCGTATATCTTCGCGGGAAAGGAAAACCGCAAGATCTTCCAGCAGTTTCTGTTTATTAAAAGGGGTTTTAACGTTACCAAAAATACTCCGCAAAAGTTCAAAGAACGGACCGTCGGGAAGGGTCATCAGGGCGGATTTCCATGCTTCGGCGGATCTAAAGGGTTTCTTCATGTGCGTTTTTCCACCCAGTGCTGAATGGAATATTTGTACCCCTGTTCCGCAAGAAATTTCTGTCTGTTTGCGGCGAATTCTTCTTCCACGGTATAACGGGAAACCAGCGTGAAGAACCATGAATTGCGGCCCCCGGTTGACCCCGTTTCCCCGGGCCGGCCTTTGGGCCGCAGTATTCTTCCCAGCCGCTGGGCTTCCTCCTGCCGGGAACCGAAGGATCCCGAAACCTGCACCGCCATTGATGCGTCGGGAAGATCGATGGCAAAATTGGCGACCTTGGAAACAACAATGATGCGCACTTCCCCCCGTTTAAAGGTGTTGTAGATGCGCTCCCTTTCGGCGTTGGGAGTTTTTCCGGTGATGAGCGGCGCCTTGATAAGGCGGGCGATCGATTCAAGCTGGGAAAGGTACTGCCCTATAACGAGGATCTGATCTTCCCGGTGGTTTTCAACAAGTTGTTTTACTATTTCCTCCTTTTGCGGATTCTCACTGGCGATGCGGTACTTCTCGCGTTTGCCCGCAACGGCATAGGGAACCCTGAGCGCTTCGGGCAGATCAAGCCGTATCTCGGTACAGGATGCTTCGGCGATCCAGCCCTTGTTCTCAAGATCTTTCCAGGGAATGTCGTAGCGTTTGGGGCCGACGAGGCTGAACACGGCGTCCTCCGCCCCGTCTTCCCTGATAAGCGTCGCCGTAAGCCCCAGCCGCCTTACCGCCTGGAGTTCCGCGGTTACCCGGAACACCGGAGCGGGAAGCAGGTGGACTTCGTCGTAAATAATAAGCCCCCAGTGCCGTTCGCGGAAAAGCCGGAAGTGGGGGAAATCCGCATTGCGGTCAGGACGCCAGGTGATGATCTGGTAAGTGGCGATGGTAACCGGGGCGCCCGATTTACTGTCGCCTGAATATTCGGCGATTTGTTCGGGGGTAAGTTCGGTTTTGTCCAGAAGTTCTTCTATCCATTGATGCACGGCCGCTACATTGGTGGTAAGGATCAGGGTGTTTGTTTTAAGCCATGACATAAGCGTCATCCCGACTACGGTCTTTCCCGATCCGCAGGGAAGCACCACCACGCCGTAACCGGTACCGGGGCCGCCCGAACCGAATACCGCGCGGGCCGCTTCCACCTGATAATCCCGGGGAGCGAAAGGCCGTCCGGACGCGCTCTCTTTCCGTAACACAACGTCAAGGTCTTCTCCCTTTACCAAAGGGGCTTCGTCTTTAACCGGCCAGCCGTTTCGAATAAGTTCTCTTTTAACCGTTCCCCTGTCGATAAGGCGGAGGGAAAATCCGTCCGGTGTTTTTGCCAGCAATTTTATGAGCGTCTTAATTTCGCCAACTTCCGCCCTGATGGCGGGATCTTCGATAACCAGAAGAAGTTCCTGACTGTCCGCGTCCAAGGGTAAAACGGCGGAACCGTCCTGCGCAGAACCGCCGGCTTTAAGCGAAGTAAGGCGTATTTTTCCGTATCGCGCCATTGTATCCGCAAAACCTTCGATAATTCCCGAAGGAATGGGAAAACGGGTATAGCCGCTCAGCGTCCCGGCGATATATTCAGGCGTAAACCCCGCGCTGGCGGCATTCCACAGCGAAAGCGGGGTGATGCTGTACGTGTGTATATGTTCGGGAGACTTTTCCAGCTCCGCAAAAGGCAGGATGGCGGTGCGGGCGTCCTCCGCCCCCAGGGCATGCACATCGAGGAGCAGTGTACGATCGCTCTGAACAATCAATGGATTCGCCGGATCAACAGCCATATCTCTTCTATTATAAGGAACAGGAAGAAAAGATGAAAGGTGTACCGGAGGAAAAACCGGAATTGGGAGGGGGGAATGCACCGTGAAGCGGCGCGGCGTCGGGAATAGTAATTCCCGGTAAATCCGTATATAGTAGAGGCCGTTCCAAAACCGGCCGGATTTTGAAACAAGCCCAGTAATCATAAAAAGGAGACCTTAATGCCCGGGATGCGCGATGTGGCCAAACATGCAAAAGTGGCGCTTTCTACCGTTTCTACCGTGTTGAATAACAGCGACAAATATGTCAGTGGTGAAATCAGGCAGAAGGTATTGGCCGCCGCCGTGGATTTGGGTTATGTCCTGACGGAGAAAAAAAGGTTTACCCGGAAAACAATAGCGGTTATTCTTCCGGTAATAACAAGTTCCTTTTTCCCCAATGTTCTTAACGGCATACAGGACACCGTATCACAGGACAAAAATTTTCTGTTGTTTTATAATTCCAATTTCAGCTTTGAAAAAGAGCAGGCGTACCTCCAAACGCTGCGCAAACAGTCCCTGACCGGAGTGATCCTCGATTCCATCTGTCCGGCCGATCTGGAAGATTCCTATTTGTCCTGGCTGGAAAAAGAATTTATTGATAATGGAATTCCGGTTGTGATGCTGGAACGAAAAATAAAATCAAACCGGTTTTATTGTATTTTCATTGATAATTTTCTGAGCGCAAAAATAGCGGTCAGGCATTTAATAGATCTGGGACACCGGAAGATTGCCCATATTTTGGGGAATAAACATATGCGTCATTCTTTTGAACGTCTGGAAGGCTACCGGCAGGCTTTGAAAGACAGCGGCATCCCGGCGGATCCCGAGTTAATACAACCGGGGGATTTTACGCCGGCAAGCGGTTATACGGCCATGAAAAAACTTCTGGACATCCGCGGGGATTTTACGGCCCTGCTTTCCGCAAACGATCAGATGGCCATAGGCGCCATCAAGGCCCTGCGTACAGCCGGTAAAAACGTCCCGAATGATTGTGCGGTGGCGGGGTTTGATAATCTGGGCGTCTCCACCCTTGTCGATCCGGCTTTGACAACCATCAATGTGCCCACTTTTCAGATGGGGCGTCTGGCGGCGCGGATTATTGTGGATGCCGGCGAAGGCAGGCCGTATTCTCATTGCAACAAGCTGGACTCAAATCTGATCGTGCGCCGCTCTTCGGTTCGCGGGGGGCTTCAGGGCGCTTAAAAAGGGCAGTAAACCCCGAATCCAAACATCGTATGAAAACGCCATGCTTCGTCCTAAAGGGACGAAACATGTTGATTCTGTTATGATATATACATGAGCTTGTTTCAAAACCAACCGGGTTTTGAAACAAGCCCGCATGTCTTTGAATAAGGAGATAAAGATGAAAAAACCCATTAAGACCGTCCGAAACCCGCCGCTTCCGGTCATACTGGCGCTTTTTGTTCTTGCGGCGCCGGTTTTTGCGGGCGGCGGCAGGGACGGCAACGGGGACAGAGCTTCCCATGCGCCGGTAAAGCTAACGCTTGCCGCCGCGGCAAGTCTTGAAAACGCCTTTTCGGGGGAACTTATTCCCCGTTTCAGGGAAAAATATCCGTGGATCTCGATTGAAGGCGTCTACGACAGTTCGGGCAAACTCCAGATTCAGATAGAACAGGGGCTTGAAGCCGATGTGTTTATGTCCGCCGCGGTGCGGCAAATGGACGCGCTGGTTGAAAAGGGTTTTATTGCGAAAAATACGGTGCGCCCCCTGCTGCAGAACAAACTTGTCCTCATAAAACCGGCCGGATTTCCCACGCAGGTTACCGGTTTCCGGAATATCACCCGCGCCGCAATCATCGCGGCAGGAGATCCGGCGGTCGTTCCGGCGGGACAGTACGCACAGGAAGCTTTTGTCAGTCTTGGAATCTGGGACGAAGTAAAGACGAAACTGAGCATAGGGGGCAATGTAACGGAAGTGCTTAACTGGGTTGCCGAAGGCAGCGCCGAGGCAGGCGTTGTGTACGCCACGGACGCCGCGTCCTCAAAAAAAATTGAAATCATAGAAGAACTTCCCGACGGCCTTTTATCGACAAAGGTTGTCTACCCCATAGGCATGGCCGCCTCTTCGGCCCATCCGGAAGAAGCCGCCCTTCTCATTGAATTCCT
>JAITJV010000284.1 GCA_031278755.1 Treponema sp.
GAAACTTTCCGGCCTCATGCTTGTCGAAGGAACATACACGGCCCGTTTTCACAGGACCTTCTCGGCGGAATTGTGTACGGCGTATTTCCTGCGCACCGACGACGTTACCTTTACCGACCAGGACATAAAGGCCGGCTCGGCCTCGTACCTTTTGGGCGGGGAAATTTACGGAGGGGCGACCTGGGCGCCCGTTTCCGATATTTCGCTGACGGCCGGGGCCGGGGCTTTTTTTCCGCAGCCCGGACAGGTTTTTGTTTCAAACGCCAAAATAAAGTGGCTTATATCACTGGGCCTGATGATAGCTTTTTAAAAAGGGGAAAAATATGAAAGCAAAGCTGTTGTTCATCCTATGCGCCGCGTGTTCTTCCGCGCTTTGGGCGCAGGAAGCGGTGCTGCGCGAGACAATGGGAACGGTGGAAATAAAGGCGCCGGGATCAGAGGAATGGATTCCCGCCCGCGCGGGGGACGTCCTTGCGAAAAACGGATCACTGTCCACCGGTTTTAAAAGCACCGCGCTTCTTTCCCTGGGAAATTCAACCATTACGGTAAGGCCCCTGACCCGCCTGAGCCTTGATGAACTGGTCCGGGTGCAGGGTACGGAACAGGTGGAGATCAGGCTCCGTGCCGGAAGGGTCCGCGCCGAAATAAGCCCCCCGGAAAACGGCCGCGTCAATTTTTCGGTACGAAGCCCCTCGGCGACGGCTTCCGTGCGCGGAACGGTTTTTGAATTCGACGGCGTCAACCTTGACGTGATGGACAGCACGGTAGAGCTTGCGGGCCGGAGCGGAAAGCCGGTGATCGTAGACGCCGGGGGATCCAGTTACATCGACGAAACAACCGGACGGGCGGCGCCCCCGCTGGAAATCGCCGCGGCGGAACTTGTTCCCGATCTTCCCGCGGGAAGCGATTCGGGGGCGGCGGCGGCGCCGGCGAAACCTCTTACCGTTCAACGGGGCTCCGTTTCCGTCGTTATTGTCCCTTACGGCAATTAAGGCTGTTTTTACGTGACGCTGCGGAGAAGCTCGGCGCTTATCGCCGTTTTGTCGGCCCTCTTTTTTTCGGCCCTTTATCTTGCGGGCATGATCTCCGAAAATTTCGATTTTTTCATCATGGCCGAAGATCGCGTCTACGATCTTTTTCTCCGCGCAAGGCCCCGGCGGGAACGCATTGACAATGTGGTGTTCCTTGACGTAGACGATTTGGCGATAGCCCATGTGGGGGTCTTTCCCTGGCCGCGTTCGGTAATGGCGGACGGCCTTCTCCGGATCAAGGAATACGGCGTGCGGGCGGCGATCTTCGATATTGAATATATAGACAAAAGCCCGCCCGGCCTTGATGCGGTGTACCTTTCACGCAGCCTTCCCGGTGATTTCAGCCGCAGCTTTTCGGAAATTTCTTCAAACGTAGAGGACATATTCGGGGCCCTCGCCGCAGGCCGCCTTACCACGCGCGAGGCGCTGGGCTATGCGCGGGAACTTGGCGGTCTTATCAGCGATGAACGGAATTCGCTTCTGGAAAAGGTGGAAGGCATAGCCCGTGACAACGACGAGTACCTCGCCGCCGCGGCTGAACTTCTGGGCCGGACTTTTTCCACCCTTAACCTTCAGGAAGAATTTCCCCTTACGGGCGAACAGGCCCGGCGGCGCTTCCTTGCGGAGAAAAAATTTTCATGGCCTGTAGACGCTTCCCCCAAAGCATACGGCGGCTTTTATTATGATATACTCGCCGCGATTCCATCCATAGCCGAAGCCGCAAAAGGGGCGGGCTTTACCAACGTCGCCATAGACAAGGACGGCGTGCGCCGCCGCATCTACCTTTCCCGCAAGGTGGGGGATTACTGGTACCTTCAGCTTGTTCTTCCCGCCCTTATGGAATACCTGGGGAACCCCGCGGTCCGCTACGAAAAGGGAAAGTTTATACTTAAAGACGCTCAAATACCAGGCGGAAACGGCGGAACCTATTCAGGCGACGTCGTCATCCCCCTTGACGGCAAGGGCGCGATGATGCTCGACTGGCCTCCAACCGATTACGCCGACAGTTTTTCCCACGTTTCTTTTGCCAAACTTTCGTACCTTGAAGAGAACTACAACAAACTTGAACAGTATTTTTCCGAACTTTCAACTTCCGAAGTCTGGTACTTCCCCGATGACGACGGCTCCCTTTTTAACGCATACATGCGGATACAAAACATCCTTGCACTGCACGAAGCCGCGCGGGACGCCAGGCGGACAAGCCTTGATGAAACATCCGACGCCGCCTTCGACGAATACATCGCCCTCAAAAATACGATCCTGGAAGAAACGGGACTCTTCCTTGACGCAGGGCTGGAACAAACGGTAAAAGAAACGGCGGACGTTCTTGCTGAACTGGACCCGGCCCAAGGCGGGCTTATCTCCGAAATTTCGGAATACGCCCGTGACTACATCAAAGCCCTTAAAGAACTTTACGGCAACATAACGGAAAACGAGGCGAAATTAAAGGAAGCCTTCCGGGACAAATTCTGCATAATGGGAAGATCCGATACGGGAACCACCGATATATGGGTAAACCCTTTCTGGGGCCGCTATGTCAACGTAGGCACCCACGCGGTAGTGCTTGACACCATTATTTCCCAATCCTTCATACGGCCCTTAAGCAGGATCTGGAGCATGGTGATAACCCTCATTTTTGTCCCCCTTGTCCTCCTCCTTTTAAGCCCGCTCAAGCCGGGTCTCCGCGCGGGGCTGGGCTTCGGCGCGGTGGCGTTCTTCTTCCTCTTTTCGCTTGGGATCTTTTACCTGCGGGGGATCTTCCTCGGCCCCCTCGGCTTCCTCCTCGCCATGACAAGCGCCGTTACCATACGGGAGATTGCCGCTTTTATGAGTTCCGAACAGGAAAAAAGCTATATACGCAAGGCCTTTTCTACATACCTTTCAGAGGACGTCGTGAAAGAAATTCTTTCCGATCCCAGCCGCCTTCAGCTCGGCGGTTCCAAGCGGCACATGACGGCGATCTTTACCGACATAAAGGGGTTTTCAACCATCTCCGAAAAACTCGATCCCGAGGATCTCGTAAGGCTCCTTAACCGTTATCTTTCGGCGATGAGCAACATCGTGCTTGGCGAACACGGCGTCATAGACAAGTTCGAAGGGGACGCGATCATCGCTTTCTTCGGCGCTCCCATAGATCTCAGCGACCACGCGCTCAGAGCCTGCGTTTCCGCCATACTGATGAAGCGCACCGAAGCGGAGCTTAACGCGGCCTTCGCCGAAAACGGCCTTTCCCCCGCCCCGCTCAACACCAGAATAGGGATCAATACGGGAAGCATGGTTGTAGGTAATATGGGAACCGAAAACAAGATGGACTACACGATCATGGGAAACGCGGTAAATCTTGCGGCCCGGCTTGAAGGCGTAAACAAGCAGTACAATACCTGGATACTGGCGAGCGGGGACACGGTAAAAGAAACGGGCACGGCCCTTGTTACGCGCCGCGTAGACCGCGTCCGCGTTGTCGGCATAAACGAACCGGTTGAACTCTACGAACTGCTCGATCTGCGCACGGACGGGAAGCCTGAAATTCTTGAAAAGGCGGATCTTTTTCACGAAGCGCTGGGTACTTTTGAAAAAAGGGACTGGAAAGCGGCAAGGAACGCTTTCCGGAAAGTGCTGGATTACAGCCCCGGGGACGGCCCCTCACAGCTCTATATCGAACGCTGCGAGGCGTATATGGAGGCTCCCCCCGGGGACGACTGGGACGGCGTATTCAATCTGACGCAGAAATAAAGAGAACAACCGAGATTACAGCGGGGATCAGCGTTACGGAAAGCAGCGCCGCGCCGAGAAAATTACGCTGTGAAAAAAACGCCCAATAGACGACGGACGCAAGAAAGGGCATGGCCAGGATTGCGAACGCCGAAGAGATTATAATAGAAACGCGCCGCTTTGCCATGAAATCAATAAAAAGGGGAATACCGCAGGCCAGGGCCGTCCAGAGCAGGGGAACCAGCACCAGAAGTACGGGGTTGTTCCCCGCGCTCCAGCCCACAGCCCGTATCGCCCCCGCGGGGATAAGCCAGAGGAGCGCAAAATTGGCAAAATCGGCTTTCCCCCGGAAAATTCTCAATACCATGAGAAGAAAATAGACAAACAGGGGGAGCAGAACCGGAAGACATACGATATCAACAAAACCGCTCAACCACCGGGAAAACCCGAATCCGCCGGGAACAATGAAGGAACCGAGCAAAAAGTGCAGCAGGGCGGCCAGGCATCCGAGAATCAGGGCCCAGACCCCGCCGGAACCTTCTTCCCCCGGAGAACAGGATCTGCGAAAAAAATAGAAGAGGAACATCCAGAGGAAGCAAAAAAGGCTCATGCCCCCTATCCTACTCCCGAAAAGCGCCGTTCGGCTAGGCCGGATTACGGCGGAACCGCAGTTGACGCACCGCGCTTTTCTTTTATATAATTACTGAATAAGTTAACGGTTTACGCCGTATCAAGCGGAAATTGCGGCTTCCCGCACGGGAAACCATAAGGAGGTCAGTTGTCGGATAAGGATTTACGAATCAACGAGCAAATTCGGGTGCGGGAGATCCGCCTTATCAGGGATGAGGGGGAACAGGGGCTTATGAGCGCCGCCGAAGCGCTCGCAATCGCAAGGGAACAGGGTCTTGATCTGGTGGAAGTCGCCCCTCAGGCGGTTCCCCCGGTGTGCAAGATTATGGATTACGGTAAGTTCAAATTTGAGAATGAAAAAAAAGTCCGGGATTCAAAAAAGAAACAGAAATTGCTGAAGCTTAAAGAGATCCGCATGCAGCCAAAAATAGACGAGCATGATTTGGATTTCAAGTCGAAGCACGTCAGGGAATTTTTGGGAGAAGGCAATAAGGTCAAGGTAACGGTCCGGTTCAGGGGCCGGGAGCTTGCCCATACCGAACTGGGGCTGGATGTCCTTAAAGACGTCCTTGCCCGCATAGAAGGGGATTACATAATGGACAAGGCCCCGGCAATGGAAGGCCGTTTTATGTCCATGGTGTTGAGTCCAAAGGCGAAAAAATAGCCGGACTGGAAAATTCCGGAAGATTATATATACGGAGCGGCATCATGCCAAAGATGAAGACCAAGAAAAGCGCCGCAAAACGCTATTCTTTTACGGGAACGGGAAAGGTCAAATACAAGAAGCAGAACCTTCGCCATATTCTGACCAAGAAATCAGCCAAGCGGAAACGGAACCTCCGGCACGGCGGTATTTTATCCAGCGATAATGTACCTGTCATCAGAAAACGCCTCTTGCCCTACGGGTAAGAATCGAGGAGTGGAATATGCCACGAGCAGTAGACGGATTAAAACGGAAGAATCACAGGAAAAAGATCCTCAAGCAGGCCAAGGGTTACTGGGGACGGAGGCATTCAAACTACAAAACAGCCAAGGATGCGGTTACCAAAGGTCTTTTCTACGCATACCGGGACAGGCGCGACCGGAAAGGGGATTTCAGGCGGATCTGGATCATCAGAATCAACGCGGCTTGCCGGGCGGAAGGAATTTCCTATTCACGGCTGGTAAACGGCCTTAACAAGGCGGGAATCGAAATCAACCGCAAAGCCCTGTCGAACATGGCCGTGGAAGATCCCGCGGCCTTTAAGGCGGTTGTAACGCGCGTCAAAGCCGTCCTTGAAGATTCCGGCGTTTCTTATGGAGCGTAGCCAATGGTTACCCTTGAGCAGGTAAAACTTTTGGAGGCCAAGGTCGCCAAAGCTATAGGGTATGTTGAAAAAGTAAGCGGTGAAAACGCTGAACTGCGGGGAAAACTGGAATCTTACCAAAAACGGATCGACGAACTTGAAGTACTGGTTCAGCAGTTTAAGGAAGATCAGGGCCGTATTGAGGACGGAATTCTTTCCGCCCTCGACCGGCTCAACCAGTTTGAAGACGCCATAGAGCGGAGCCTTGACACAAAAAGCAGGGATAAAAAAAGCGCGAAGGAAGCCGCGGTCAAACCCGGACCTCCGCCCAAACCGGCTCCCGCGCCTGAGACGGCGGTAAAGCTTCCGTCTGACGGCGGTGAAAGCTCCGATCCTGAAGCCGAAGCGGAACCGGACGCCGCGTCCGGCGAAGAGCTGGACATTTTTTAAGAGTATGCCAAAGAGCGATCTTCGCATGGATATATTGGGAACTTCCTTCTCCATTACGGCGGATGAAGAGCCTGCTTATCTTGAAGAGATCCTCGCGCAATACACCGCGGCTCTTGAACATACAAAAGAACAGACCAGGCTCGACGATCCCCTGAAGCTCGCCATACTTACCGGCTACCTTTTGAGCGACGAAGTCCATAAACTGAAACACCAGAATCTTACGGGCGTTGAAGCCGAAGAACTTACCCTGGATCTTATTGCCCGCCTGGACGAGGCCATGGACAACAAGGCGTAAGTGATCCCGGCGCGCGGCGCGGATTGTTTCGTTTTTTGGGTAAAAAAGCTCTGAAAGTGAAGTTTTCAAAGCTTTTTCTATGGCGGG
The DNA here is from genome assembly GCA_031278755.1 of Treponema sp. Classification (GTDB taxonomy): domain Bacteria; phylum Spirochaetota; class Spirochaetia; order Treponematales; family Breznakiellaceae; genus JAIROE01. The sequence continues at coordinate 6,492 of JAITJV010000284.1, forward strand.
AAGGAAAGAACGTACCGCATAAAGTTGAATTTTGGTTGACTTACCCGTGTAAACAGTTTACAATAAGACATTCATGGATGGAAAACGCGGATGAGAGCGACAAGGGCCGACGTAGCGAAAAAAGCCGGCGTATCAGTAGCGACAGTTTCGTATGTACTGAACAATACCTGTCCTGTAAAGGACGAGACCCGGGACAGGGTTCTAGCGGCGGTCCGTGTGCTGAACTATATTCCAGATCTGCGCGCCCGTTCCATGGCTACCAACCGAACCATGCAGATCGCCGTTATTGTGTCCAGCTTGAGCGATCCGGTATTTCAGGAGGTGGTAGAGTACTTTATACAC
>JAITJV010000302.1 GCA_031278755.1 Treponema sp.
CTGTTCCGAATCAGGCGCCGAGCCTCCCGCCGAAAAGGACAGGGCCAATTTCTGCGACTGGTTTTCCTTTGACCCAAAATACCGTTCCGCCACGGCGGGAGAGGGAAAAGACAGGGAAAAGGCGGCGGCCGCCAGATCCGCCTTTGATAATCTCTTTACATAGCGATGGACAGGCGGCCCCTTCTTTTTTTTGATTCGGGCATAGGGGGCGTCCCCTATTGCAGCGGTTATTCTCTCCGCAGCCCCGGGGAACCCCTGGTCTATGCCGCCGACCGGCTTCACTTTCCGTACGGAAAACGGAGCAGGGAAGACGTGATCTCAATTGTACTTTCCCTTATGAAACGCCTCTCGGTTCTTGTCGATCCCAAACTTGTAATTGTAGCCTGCAATACCGCGTCGGTTTCGGCCCTCGGCGCCCTCCGGGAAACGTTCCCCGCGCTTCCCTTTGTCGGAACCGTTCCCGCGATAAAGCCCGCGGCCGCCGGAAGCAGGGCGCGGAAAATAGGGGTGCTGGGGACGGAGCGCACCGTTGAAGACGCATACATCGCCGGTTTGGCCCTGAAATACGGGAACGGCTGCGAAATTACGGCGCTCGCCGCGCCGGATCTGGTTGAATTTGTGGAACGCCGCTATATAGACGCAGACGCCGAAGAAAGGCGCGGCGCGGTTCTTCCCTGGATACGGCGTTTCCGTGAATCCGGCGTTGACGCGCTGGTTCTGGGCTGCACCCACTTTCTTTTTCTCCGCGAGGAATTCCGCAAGGAAGCGTCCCCTGATATCGCCGTGTACGATTCGATAGAAGGAATTTCGGACAGGATAGACGCCCTGCTTGATGAAAAGAACCTGAGGGCGCGGGCGGAAAAAACCGGGTCCGGCCTTTTTATCGTTACCGGCGGCGCTCCCGCGGAGACGTCATGGCGGCGCTGGGCGGACCGTTTGGGCTTCCGCCTTTCGCTGCCGGATTCAGGGGCGGAGGATCCGTGAGAGGCCGGGTGATGCGCGGTTCGCACAATATTTTTACCGTCAGGCCGGAAACGCGGGATGCGGCCGATCTGGAGTGCCGGATAAAAGGGAAGGTTTTAAAAGGCGCCGATGATTACCAAAACCCCCTTGCCCCCGGCGACTGGGTATTGTATGAGGAAGATCCCGTCCGCGCGGGCGCGGGCCTCATCATTTCGCCGGAAAAGCGGCGCAACTGTTTTACCCGCCTTAATCCGAAAGGGGTTTCATCAAACCGGCTTTCTTCGCCCCAGCTTATCGCCGCAAACGTCGATCTGGTTCTCTGTACAGCCTCGGCGGCTTTTCCCCCCTTCAGGCCCCGTTTCATAGACCGCGTGCTTTTGCAGGCCGACGCCGCGGGGATACCCGCCGCCGTTCTCTGCAACAAATGGGATCTTTTTGACGGAGACCCCGACATTGAAGAAAGGCTGGAAGATTTCAGCCGCATAGGCGTACCGGTATTCAGGATTTCGGCAAAAACGGGAATGGGAATGGATGAATTCCGTTCCGCCGTACAGGGCCGTTTTTCCGTTCTTGTCGGCCAGTCGGGCGCGGGAAAATCAAGCGTCATTAACGCCCTTCTTCCTTCGCCGAGAATAAAGGTAGGGGATATAAACGCAAAGTACGAAAGGGGAAACCACACCACGACTCTTTCCGAAGCGGCGGCCGTACCGGGAGGCGCCTTTCTTGTCGATACGCCGGGGATGCGCCTTTTTGTTCCCCACGGAATTTCCCGGGCGGATGTTATTTTTCACATGAGGGAATTCGCCCCGATCGCCGGGACCTGCACCTACGGGTTTTCCTGTTCGCACCGCAGGGAGCCCGGCTGCAGGATCATGGAGGCGGTGGACGCCGGAGTGATACACGAAGACCGTTACGAAAGTTTTCTCCGTATATGCGACGAGCTTGAAGGGAACGGTTATGGCGAATAAAGAAAGCGCCGTGGAAAAAACCCTCCGGCTCCTGGAATACCGCCTTATTATGGAGAAGGCGGCCTCATGTTCCATGAGCGCCGAAGCGGCGGATATGATACGCGGCGAAATCCCCCTTGCGGACGCCGCGGAAACCGAAGCCCTGAAGGCCCGCGTTTCCCTTGCCGTTTCCCGTTTTGAAAAAGGGGACGGGGAGCCGGGCGGGAGCCTTCCTTCAATTGGTTTTCTTCTCCCCGGACTTGAAATCACAGGCGCCGCCCTTGATATTGACGAAGTGTACGCGATAGGGCTTTTTGTCGAAAGGGGAGGGGAGCTTGTAAAATGGTTTTTGGGTGAAGAAAAAGGCCGGGGAATTTTCGGATCGCTTGCGGAGCTTCCCCTCTGCGCTTCCCTTTCCGAGGAAATATTCCGCGTGATCGACCGGGAAGGAAAGCTGAGGGATCTCCCCGCATTCCGGGCGATAAAAAAAAGAATTGCGGAACTTTCTTCCCGGATAGAAGGGGCGGTCATGCGGTATACGGGCGGCGAAGAAACGCGGCGCATGCTCCAGTCCGCGGTTCCTTCGCAGCGGGACGGCCGGGTTGTCCTTGCGGTAAAGGCGAATTTCCGCGGAAGGATACGCGGTATAGTCCATGAAGTTTCTTCCACAGGGCAGACTGTCTTTGTGGAACCTGAAGAAGTTGTCGAAGGAAACAACGAGATCCTCATTGAAAAACGCCGTCTTGACGCGGAGATTCTCCGGGCGCTCCGGGAGCTTACCGCCCGCATTGCGGAAAGCCGGGAAGAACTCAGGATATTCCACCGTGAAAT
>JAITJV010000242.1 GCA_031278755.1 Treponema sp.
GAAAGATTCTTGCGGAAAAAGAAAATATACAGCGTTTTGCGAGCCGTCAGTTCAACAAGACCAGGGTGTTCTACATGGGCCGCCTCTTTGATTATGCGGTGAGCCTGGAAAGCGCCCTCAAGCTCAAGGAAGTAAGCTACATACACTCGGAAGCTTTTGCGGCCGGGGAACTCAAGCACGGCCCCATCGCCCTTGTGGATCAAAGCACGCTGGTAACGGCGATCTGCACGCAGAGCCGCCTCTTTGACAAAATGGACTCCAACATCAAGGAGATCAAGGCAAGGGGCGGAACAGCCGCCGTGATCACCTGGGAAGGCTCCGCCGCCTTTGACGAAACGGCCGACGAAATATTCCGTATACCCGTATCGGACGAAACCCTTTCGCCGCTTTTGGCCGTGATCCCGTCCCAGCTCTATGCGTATTACTGTTCGGTGCTCCGCGGCCTCGATCCCGACAAGCCGCGCAACCTTGCAAAATCGGTAACGGTGGAATAGGACATTGCCCCGGCTTCATGGTTCCGCACTTGAACAAAAACTTTCCTTCCGGTATACTGTTCATGCAGCGTTGTTCGGAAACTTCAGTTTCTGAACAATTTCCGCTAAAAAACGGCAAAAACCGTGGATTTTGTTGAGAAACCCGCGTTTTTTGGGAGACGTGTACGCCAACCACGGGTTGGCAGATAACCACCGGCCAGTGGCCGGCCATAGGCTGGCAGACAAGCAGCCGGGTTATCAAACAAGCCTAATAGTTGATCCGGCGAACTTCGCATGAAGTTTCATCATTCCGCAAAGGAGGCTGCCATGTCCGATTCGGACGGCGGGGGTAGTAGTTTACCCGCGTTTACAGCATTAACAATGCCGGCCCTTTCCGCGGAAAACCTGTCCTGTATACAGGGCGGCGGTTCTCCGGGGGCCGCAAAGGAGAACCTTCATGATCAAGATCCGTATACAGGGCGAAAAAGGTATGACCGAAACCGAAACCGTCGGCAAGGGCTGCTGGATAGACGCCAGAAACGTAACAAGGGAAGACATCGTCAGGCTTGAAAGGGACTTCGGCATAGCCGGAGAACTTCTTAACGACATCATGGACGCCGACGAGCAGGCCCGCATCGAAAAAGAAGACGAATACACCGCCATCATCGTGCGGCTTCCCGTATTTGATGAATCGGGCGAGCTTCCCTACTTCACCCTTCCCCTTGGGATCATTCTTTACAGCGACAAGATCGTTACCGTATGCCAAAGGTCAAGCGAAGCGCTGGACGATGTTCTGCGGAACAGGGTCCGGGGTTTCAGCATCCGGAACAAGAGCGCCTTTGTGCTTAACCTGCTGGGACGCGGGGCCTTTACCTTTCTTAAATACCTCAAGGACCTCAACAAACGGACCAACATCATAAAGGATGAACTTCAGCGTTCCATCAAGAACAACGAACTCATACAGCTTCTTTCCATACAGAAATCGCTTGTGTTTTTTACGACCAGCATCAAAAGCAACGAACTGCTTCTGGAAAAACTCCAGAAGTCGCCCCTGATCCGTTTCAAGGAAGATGAAAGGGAACTGCTTGAAGATGTGGTGATAGAAAACAGGCAGGCCATTGAGATGGCAAACATCTATTCATCCATACTGACGGGAACGATGGACGCCTTTGCCAGCGTTATTTCCAACAACCTCAATATAGTGATGAAGCGGCTGACCATTGTTTCCATAGTTCTCATGATACCAACCCTGATCTACAGTTTCTTCGGCATGAATGTGTCCCTTCCCCTTGAAGACCTGCCCGGGGTAGGATGGGGCATTACCGTTATAAGCCTTCTGGCGTCCGTTTTCGGAGCCATCTTCCTTAACGGGCGGCAGCGGAAAAAGGCGATGGGCTACGGCCTCCTGTCGAAATGACCGGAGTTGTTCAGAAACTTTTCCGGACAACTTCCGCCGAAAAACAGCGAAAAACGGCGAAAACGCGGATTTTGTTGAAATCCGCGTTTTTGGGAGGCCCGGCGGCTAAAGCCCGGCGGTTAAAAGCCCGGGGGCTTTAACCGGCGCCGGCCGCAGGTCGGCGGAGAACCGGCCGGGTTGCTGAACAAGTCCATTGGGCTTGTTTCAAAACTAAAGTTTTGAAACAGCCTCCGTTGTTTGCGAAGAACTTTAGCACGGAAAGGAGCGCCGGTGATCGACATACGCAGCGACACAGTAACCCAGCCCACAGAGGCGATGCGGAAAGCAATGGCCGCCGCCGAAGTAGGCGACGATGTATACGGGGATGATCCGACGGTAAACAGGCTCGAAGAACTGGGCGCGGAAATTACGGGAAAGGAAGCGGCGGTCTTTGTGCCGTCGGGAACTTTCGGAAACCAGCTTGCCCTTTTTACCTGGTGCGGCAGGGGAACGGAAGTGCTGCTGGGCGAAGAATGCCACATCATACAGCACGAAGCCGGAGCCGCTTCGGTGATAGCCGCCGTCCAGACAAGGCCCCTCCCCGCCCCCGGCGGCGTCCTTGCAGGCGAAGCCGTGCGGGAACGCATACGCAAAAGGGATCTTCATGCGCCGGCCGTTTCGCTTATCTGCGTTGAAAACGCCCACTCTCTCGGCAGGGCCGTGCCCCTCGCGGACATGGACGCCGTCAGGGCCGAAGCGCGCGCCGCCGGGATTCCCGTTCATCTGGACGGGGCCCGTATCTTCAACGCGGCCGCGGCGCTGGGCTGCGAAGGAAAGGACATAGCGGCCCGCGCCGATTCCGTAATGTTCTGCCTTTCCAAAGGACTCTGCGCGCCCATTGGTTCGCTCCTTGCGGGAAAGGCGGACTTCGTGCGCGAGGCGCGTTTCAGGCGGAAGATCATGGGAGGCGGAATGAGGCAGGCGGGCGTCATCGCGGCCGCGGGCATACTGGCGCTGACGGAACAGCGTTCAAGACTTGCCGAAGATCACGAACGCGCAAAAAAGCTGGCGCGTTTTCTTGCGGGCCTTCCCGGCGCCGCCTGCGATCCTGACGCGGCTGATATTAACATGACGTTTTTTGACTGGCCCCCCGCGGCGCTTCCACAAGAAGCGGAAAAGTTCACAAAAAAATTCAGGGATGCCGGTATACTCATTAACCCGCCTGAAAAAGGCTGTTTCCGTTTCGTCACCCACGCCGGCATAGGGGACGGCGAACTGCAAAAAATTATGGACGCATGCGCCGGGATCTTTGACGGAAGCGCCGTATGAACATTTACGCAAAGCGGCGGGAAAAACTCTACGGCTGGATGGCCCGGGAAAATATAAGCCTCGCGGTATTCGAAGACGCCGAAGGCCGCCGGGACGTTTCGGTGCGCTGGCTTTCCGGCCATCCCCAGGACGCGATGCTTTTTCTTTCGGTGGATCAAAAATCCCTCTGGCGCCATGGGACGTCAACCTTGCCGCGCTTTACGCCGATGCTGACTGCGTCAGTCCCTCCGCCGAATTCAGCCGGCGTCCGCTTGAGGCGATAGGCGGAGCCGCCGAACAACTGAAAACGCCCCAGGGTTCAAAGATCGAAATTCCTTCGGTTACTTCCTACCCTTCTTTTCTGAAATATGTAGAAGCCCTGGGCGGCTATGACGTATTATGCCGCGAGCGGGGAATACAGGCCGAAGCGGAACGCCTCCGGGCGGTCAAGGACGAAGTGGAGATAGGTATATACCGGAAGGCGGCGGATATTACCAACAGCATTATCGATCTTCTGGAAAAAAACGTCCGCTCGGGGAAGATAAAAACCGAAGCGGACGCGGCCCGCCTGATTGAAACGGAAAGCCGAAAACACGGCTGTGAAGGCACGGGTTTTGAAACGCTGGCCGCCGGCCCCGGGCGCAGCTTCGGCATACACGCCTTTCCCTCCTGCACCGGGGGAGACTTCGGAGGGCAGGGCCTTTCCATTCTGGATTTCGGCGTCAGGTGCGCGGGATACACTACCGATGTAACGCTGACCGTCGCCAATTCCCCGGCGGCGGCCCAGGAAAAACTCCTGACCCTTACCGAGAAGGCCTACAGGCTGGGGCTTTCAATGGTGGAAAACGGCAGGCCGGCGAGGGAAATAGCCTCCGCGGTGGACGGCCTTTTCCGCAAATCAAAGAAAACCATGCCCCACGGCCTGGGCCACGGCATAGGCCTCAAGGAACATGAAAACCCCCCGCTCCGGAACCGGGAGGACAACGGCTGGATCCTTGAACCGGGCATGATCTTTACCCTGGAGCCCGGACTCTACGATCCGGTATGGGGAGGCTGCCGCCTTGAAAACGACATCCTCATCACGGAGAACGGCCCCGAAGTCCTGACGAAGGCGCGCATCATCCGCCTTTAGCCTTGAAAGACCTTACCTGATAAAGTATGCTGTACAAATGAAGGTTTGGGTAAAATTATTAATAGGTTCTTTTTTGGGAATTATCGCAGGCTGCTTTCTTCCCGCTAATCAAAGCGTTACAGGCGCCCTTATCTGGCTTGAAAGCCTTGCCATAGGAATAGGACGTTACGCCGTATATCCCATTCTGATTTTTTCACTCACCATAGCCATTTACGAATTACGACAGGACGGCCGGTTCTGGTCCCTGGTGTTTCATACCTTTCTTATAATCGCCGGAAGCGCCGTTTTTGTAATCACTTCGGGGGTTCTTGTCACCCTGTGTTTTCCTCCCGCCCGTATTCCCATTTTTTTTGAAGAGCGGGTCGAAGCCGTTTCCCTTTCCATTGCGAATAACATCACCGACCTTTTTCCGTCCAACATGTTCAGCGTGCTTGCCGGCGGCGGCGTGTATCTCTTTCCCGCCTGCGTATTCGCGTTCTTTCTGGGAATGGGGCTTTCTTATGACCGCAATTATACAAAACCCATCATAGGCCTCATTGATTCCCTGTCCCGTATTTTCTATCATATAGCGTCTTTCTTCTCCGAGATCCTCGGTCTTGTGATGATAGTCCTGGCCGCTTACTGGGCTTTCCGTTTCCGCGCCGTTCTTTCAACAAATATGTTCCGGGATCTTGTCGTCCTGCTGGGTGTATTCAGTGTAATTCTCGGTTTCGGCATTCTTCCCCTGTTCCTGTACTTTTTAAAATCAAAGATCAATCCCTGGGCGGCGCTGTACGGATCCCTGGGGCCGGCCGTTGCGGCTTTTTTTTCGGGCGACATAAATTTCAGCCTGCCCGTCATTCAGCGGCACTTAAAAGAAAACCTGGGGATACGGCGAAGGTCCAACGCGGTTACCTTTACCCTTTTTACCACCTTCGGGCGGGCGGGCAGCGCCATGGTCGCCGCCGCGGCCTTTATCGTAATCACAAAATCCTATTCCAGCCTGGACATAGCGCCGGCGGATATACTCGTCATCACATTTCGGGCTTTTATAATTTCATTCTTTCTGGCCCGCCATCCCGGTGAAGGCGCGTACATTGCATTGGCGGTACTCTGCATGGGTTACGGCAGCGTGCTTGAAACGGGCTATTTGTTCCTTAAATCGCTGGCCTTTTACCTGGTCGCGGTGGGAACCTTTCTCGACGTAATGATCTGTTCTTTCGGCTCCTATGCGGCGGCCCGGCTGAGCGGATTCCAGGAAGACAAAAGCATACGGCACTTTATTTAGGAAGTATGCCGAACAAGTTCGGCTTTGATCATAGGGGCGGCGGTTCCGCTGTCTTTTAGAGGAGTAATAGGAGCATATATGAAATCACTAACCGACTGTTACAAACTTTCAAACGGCGTGGAGATCCCCTGCGTGGGATTTGGAACATGGCAGACTCCGGACGGAAAAGTCGCCATAGAATCCGTCAAGGCCGCCCTCGCGGCCGGTTACCGGCATTTGGACACGGCCGCCATCTACGGCAACGAGGAAAGCGTAGGGGAAGCGGTCAGGCAGAGCGGCGTTCCGCGAAAGGAAATCTTCATAACCACCAAACTCTGGAACGACGAACACGGCTACGAAAGCACCCTTAAAGCCTTCGGCGTCAGCATGAAAAAACTGGGGCTTGATTACCTCGATCTCTACCTTATACATTGGCCCAATCCAATCAGGTTCCGCAAAAACTGGAAGGAAGCGAACGCCGGAACCTGGAAGGCTTTTGAAGAACTGTACAAGGCGAAAAAGATACGGGCCGTCGGCGTCAGCAATTTCCACGGCCATCACATAGACGCGATTCTTGAAAATGCGTCGATCGCGCCCATGGTCAACCAGATCCGCCTGTGCCCCGGCGACACCCAGGACAAGGTTGTCGAATACTGCCGCGGCAAAAACATCCTCCTTGAGGCGTACAGCCCCCTCGGAGTCGGGCAGGTTTTCAACTCCCCCGAGGTCAAAAAGTACGCGGAAAAATACAACAGAAGCGTAGCCCAGCTTTGCATACGCTGGAGCCTTGAACGCGGCTACCTTCCCCTGCCCAAATCGGTAACGCCCGAACGTATCAGGGAAAACACAAAAGTCTTTGACTTCGAAATTTCCGAAGCGGATGTAAAAGCCATTGGCGCCCTCAAGAGCATAGGAGGATCATCCCAGGATCCCGACACTGCGGATTTTTAGCGCGGTCTTTCAAAATGGAATTCACCAAAGAATTTATTGACGGCCTCGCGGTAAACGAGGCCGCCCTTATAAAAAAGATCGCAGGGCGTCTTGAAACAGACTCAGGACAGGTTTCGGCGGCCGCCGCCCTTCTTGCGGAAGGATGCACCGTTCCGTTTATCGCGCGCTACCGCAAGGAAAAAACGGGAAACCTCGACGAAGTCCAAATCCGCGGCATTGAGCACGGTTTAAACGCGGAAAAGAACCTGGAAAACCGGCGCCTGGAAATTATCCGGGGGATCTTCGATCAGGGAAAACTGACGGAAACCCTGTATGAAAACATCCTCAGGGCGGCTTCGTCCGCGGAGCTTGAAGACATTTACAGCCCCTATAAACGGAAAAAGAAAACCAGGGCTATGATTGCCGTTGAAATGGGGCTTGCCCCGCTCGCCGAAGCGATGAAGAAACTTGAGGCGGAACCCCTCAGGGCTTTTGCCGCGGAATTTGTCCGGGCCGCGCTTGAAACCGCGCCTGAAACACCCGGCGGCCCCGCCTCGGCCGACGACGCCCTTCAGGGCGCCATGGACATAATCGCCGAAGAGGTTTCCCAGGACGCCGGCAACAGATCGTCCGTCAAGGCGTTCTACCTTAAAGACGGACAGGTGATCATAAAGGGAAAAGGAAGCGAAGATGAAAAAAACGCTTCTACCTATAAAATGTACTGGGACTATAAAGAACCGCTTTCCGGCGTCAAACCCCACCGCATCCTTGCGGCAAACCGAGGAGAACGCGAAGGGGTTCTTGAGATAACCATCGACGTAAACGAAAACGCCGCGGCGCAGATGCTCCAGGGGCGGTACGAGCTTCACAACGATTACCACAGAACCGCCGTTGAAGACGGCCTCAAACGCCTCCTTTCCCCGGCCGTGATCCGCGAGATACGCGGGGACCAGGGCGACGCCGCGGATGATCACGGCATATCGGTGTTCAGCCGGAACATCAAAAACCTCCTCATGCAGCAGCCCATAAAGGGCCGGCGCGTGCTGGGGATGGATCCCGGAATACGCACGGGAACCAAATGCGCCTCTCTTGACGACACGGGCAAGTACCTTGGAAATATTGTCATCTACAATAACAGGGTCGAAGAGTCAAAGCGCCTTATCCTGGAAGGCATACGCAAATACGATGTTCAGCTTATCGCCGTTGGAAACGGCACGGGAAGCCGCGACGTACAGGAGATCATCACATCCCTCATCGCCGAGCACAACCTTGAGATCCTTTTCACCGTTGTTGACGAAGACGGCGCTTCGGTGTATTCGGCAAGCGACATAGCGCGTGAAGAATTCCCCGATCTCGATCTTACGATACGCGGCGCCATTTCCATAGGACGCCGCCTGCAGGATCCCCTTGCGGAGCTTGTAAAGATCGATCCCAAATCCATAGGCGTCGGGCTTTACCAGCACGATGTAAACCAGAAGAAACTTTCCGAAACGCTGGACGAAGTTGTTTTCTCCGTGGTAAACAACGTCGGGGTGAATCTCAATACGGCAAGCGCGTCGCTTCTCAGATACGTGTCGGGGATATCGGGATCGCTCGCAAAGAAGATTGTAAAATACAGGGACGAAAACGGACGCATCGCGGGCAGGGAGGAGCTTGTCTCCATTCCCGGCATGGGGCCAAAAAGCTACGAACAGTGCGCGGGCTTCCTCAAGATCCCCGAAAGCGCGGATCCTCTTGACAACACCTGGGTGCATCCCGAAAATTATCCCGCCGCGCGGGAAATACAAAAAAAAATGGAAGAAGGGACCGTTACCGCCACGGGAAACCTTTCACCGGAACTCGCCGCGCAATGGAAGGAAAAATTCTCCGTCGGGGACGCGACAATACGGGACATCATTGAGGAACTGGGAAAACCCGGACGCGATCCCCGCGACGCCTATCCCAAACCAATCATGCAGAAAGGTCTTGCCTCTTTTGAGGATCTTGCGGAAGGCATGATCGTCACGGGAAAGATCAAGAACGTTGTTGACTTCGGCGCTTTTGTCGATCTGGGCATCAAGGAAACCGCCCTTGTCCACGTTTCCCAGATGAGCGATCACTTTGTAAAAGATCCGCTTGAGGCGGTAAAGGCGGGGGACGTGCTTGAATTCCGCATCATCAGCCTGGACAGGGAAAGGCGGCGCATAAGCCTTTCGCGGAAGAAAGAACGCCCCGCGGAAAAACACGGCGCGGAAAACAATGGCGCGGCGGAACACGGCGGCGCAAAACACGGTCCCGCCGAACGCGGCCGGAACACCGGGCGCAGTCCGTCCGCGCACGGCCCGGCCGCATCCGGCGCCGATCGCAAACGGGAACAGGTCCGGCCGCAAAGGGAAAGTTTCCGCGATGACGACGGAACCATGTACAACCCTTTTGCGGAAGCGTTCAAAAAACGTGGAAACCATTCTTAGGGAAGGGCTTGCCATGATCGCGGCGTCCGATGCAGACGCCGCGGCGGCCTTTGAAGACGGAACGGATCGAGCGGGGGAGCTGCTTCAAAAATACATCGAAGAAATTGAACGCTTCAACCCGGCTTACGGGCTTGTGGGAACGAATGACAGGCGCGGGCTTGTCATTCGGCATATTCTTGATTCCCTTGCGCCCCTTGGAATTATCCGCCGGCTGCTCAACCGTGCGGGCGCGGGGCGCGCGGGAGCCGCCGCGGCTTCCACGGCGGAGGCCGCGCCCCGCATCGCGGACATAGGTTCAGGCGCGGGGCTTCCCGGCATCCCGCTCGCGATAAGCCTTCCCCGCTGTTCCTTCACCCTCATTGAACGCATGGGAAAACGCGCGGGCTTTCTCCGCGGCGCCGTTTCGGCGTTAAAACTTTTCAACGTATCGGTGGAAGAAGCCGAAATGGAAAAATCCCCCCGGGGCCGCTTCGATCTTGTTGTAACAAGGGCCTTTCACCCCCTTGAAAAAAAGCTCCTCAAAAAGACGCTCAGGCTCTGCAGGGAAGGGGGCGCATTGGCGGCCTACAAGGGACGGAAGGAAAAAATTGAACGTGAAATTGAAGGCCTTGCACAAATGAATATACAGATGGATACTGTACCCTGTCCGGTTCCTTTTCTTGACGAGGAGCGGCATCTTCTTGTAATCAGGACGCTTTTATGAAATACTCCGGACTTGACGTATACGAAAAATCAATACGGAAAACGGACCACGCCGAAGTTTTCATGGCAAAGAACGAAGACGGAGACTTCATAGCCGTTTCAGGAAAGAACCCGGGCTTTACGGGGAAAAAAACCGCCGGCGGAATTTTCAGGGCTCCCCTTACCCATAAAAACGCCGCCGTCCTCCGCAGGGTCTTCCCTTTTACGTCCCCCGTAAAGGTGCTCGGAAAAGAAAGAACGTTCGGCTTTGGGGACAGGCTTGGAACGGCCTCTCCCGGGCACATACGGATCATCGAAAAATACGACTGCCTTCCCGTACTGGCCCAGCAGTCCATGCGGGAACTTGCCCTTACAGGACGCGGCTATAAAGATGTGCTGGACGCGGCAAGTTTCGCCGTATTCCGCGAGGGGTTTACAAAGGGCTTCGGCGCGGACGGGGATCACCTTAAAACGGCGCGGGATGTAAAACACGCCCTTTCCCTCGGCTTCACGATCATCACCCTTGACTGTTCCGACTATATAAAAAACGGCGTAACGGAAGATAATGCGCCGCCCCTTGCAAAGGCGTGCGCGGCAAAATACCTCGGGAAAGAATTCGATATAGGCGAAGGGATCGTCATACGGTTTACCGAAGGTGAATTGAAAAAAGCCGCCGCGGTGTACGGGGGCGCCGTCGCATTTGCCGCGGGCATATACCGGCGTTTTTTCAGAAAGGGAAAAAGCGGCGCCGATCTTGAAATCTCAATTGACGAAACCGCCCTCCCCACAAGCCCCGGACAGCATTACTTTGCCGCAAGGGAACTTCTTGATTCAGGGCTTGTATTTGCAACGCTCGCCCCGAGGTTCTGCGGCGAATTTCAGAAAGGGGTGGACTACAGGGGGGACCTTGATCAGTTTGACAGGGAAATAAAAATCCACGCCGCCATCGCCCGCCATTTCGGATACAAGCTGTCCATTCATTCAGGTTCCGACAAATTCAGCGTATTCCCCGCAATCGGAAAAGCAACCCGCGGTATATTTCACGTCAAGACGGCGGGAACAAGCTGGCTTGAAGCAATGCGCATGGTTTCAAGGCTGGACGCCGCCCTCTACCGCGAAATCCACCGGTACGCGCTTTCCGTTTTTAATGAGGCGAAAAAATATTATGTCATAAGCGCGGATCCTTCGGCGCTGAAAAATATAGACGGCGTCCCCGACGCGGAACTTCCCGCGCTTTTCGAAAACGACGCGGCCCGGCAGCTTATACACATCACCTACGGATTTATTCTGCGGAAAAAAAAT
>JAITJV010000052.1 GCA_031278755.1 Treponema sp.
AGCGGGTAACCCGTAGCCTTTGACGCGAGGGCGGAACTGCGCGAAAGACGCGCGTTCACTTCTATAATGCGGTAGTCCTCCGACGCGGGATCAAGGGCGTATTGTATGTTGCATTCGCCCACAATGCCCAGGCGGCGGATAAGGTCAATGGCGATGCGGCGCAGCTTGTGGTATTCGGCGTCGTTAAGCGTCTGCGACGGGGCCACGACTATGCTTTCCCCGGTGTGTATTCCCAGGGGATCGAGGTTCTCCATGTTGCAGACGGTGATGCAGTTGTCGTATTTATCGCGGACTACTTCGTATTCTATTTCCTTCCAGCCGCCCAGCCATTCTTCAATTAAAATCTGCGGAGCTTCCCCCGTTTCACTCCACCTGGCGAAGACGCGGTCGCAGCGGCGGCGCAGTTCTTTTTCGTTCCGGCATATTCCCGAACCGGAGCCGCCGAGGGCGTAGGCGGCGCGCGCCATCACGGGAAAGCCTATGCGTTCCGCCGCCTTGACTGCGGCGTCGGCGCCGTCCGCGGCCCCTACCGCGGTGCTTCTCGGGGCGAGCGCCCCCGCTTCGGCGAGCTTCTTTACGAAACGCTCCCTGTCTTCGGTGTCTTCGATTGTCCGCACCGGCGTGCCCAGCACCTGCACCCCGTACTTGTAGAGGGTCCCGTCCCTGTCAAGGGCCACCCCGCAGTTAAGGGCGGTCTGTCCGCCGAAAGAAAGGAAAATCCCGTCGGGCTTTTCTTTTTCGATCACCTGCCTGACGTATTCAGGCGTTACCGGAAGAAAGTAGGTCGCGTCGGCCATGCCTTCGCTTGTCTGTATGGTGGCGATGTTGGGGTTCACCAGAACGGTTCTGATCCCTTCTTCCCGCAGCGCCTTGAGCGCCTGCGATCCCGAATAGTCGAATTCCCCGGCCTGTCCTATTTTAAGGCCGCCCGAACCGAGGACGAGGACGGTTTTAACGGCGAGGGGGGAGGAATGGGGAATGAAGGGCGGGGAGGGAAGGGCGGACGGGGAAGGGTGAACCGCCATTTATCCGCCTCCCCGGGGTAGTTGTTGTTTTAAGGTTTTTGTTGTTGAAGACCGCGTTACTTCTTCCAAAAATCCGTCGATAAGGAATTCCGTGTCGCGGGGGCCGGGGCAGCCTTCGGGGTGAAACTGAACCGCGGAGAACGGGCCTTTTTTTGACCGTATTCCCTCTATGGTATTGTCGTTGGCGTTAACAAACCAGCTTTCCCAGTCTTTGGGAAGCGTCTCTCCGCGCACGGCGTAGCCGTGGTTCTGGCTTGTGATATAGCAGCGTGAAGACGCTTTGATTCCTTTTGAGGTTTCGCTTCCCGGAGCCAGTTCGATGCAGGGCTGGTTTTGCCCCCGGTGCCCGTAGGGGAGTTTGTATGTGTCGCCGCCCGCGGCAAGGGCCATGATCTGGTTTCCCAGACAGACGCCGAAAATGGGCTTCCCTGTCTGAAAGGCCCTGCGCACAGAGGCGATGGTTTTGCCGCACGCCTTGGGATCTCCGGGGCCGTTTGAAAGAAAGAGGCCGTCGTATTCGATATTTTTAAGATCGTAATCCCAGGGGACCCGTATCACTTCCGTTTTCCGCGCGAGGAGGCAGCGTATGATGTTCGCTTTTACCCCGCAGTCCACAAGGACTATGCGGGGCAGCGATCCCGCCGCCCCCGCGGGCCGGTAGCTCCGCACTTCCCCGGCCGAAACATCGGCCACAGGATGGGGGACAATTCCCGAATCAATGGTTACGTCCCTGCTTCCTTCAACAAGGATCTTGCCCTGCATGACGCCGTGCTCCCTGAGCCGTTCGGTAAGCGCCCGCGTATCAATGCCGTAAACGCCCGGGACGTTGTTTTTTTCAAGCCATGCCGAAAGGGTGAGGCCCGAGTCATAGTGGCTGGGTTCGCCGCAGGCTTCCGATACGACAAAACCTGAAACCTGGACCATGGGAGACTCAAAATGAACAGGGACGCCCTGCCCGTCCAGATACGGCTCGCCCGTCCGCGGCTTTACCGGGACCCCGTAATTCCCGGCCAAAGGCCAGGTGGAAACAAGGATCTGCCCGCGGAAACTCGGGTCGGAAAGGAACTGGGGATAGCCTGTCATTCCGGTGGTAAAAACCACTTCGCCCGCCTGGGATCTGGGCTTGCCGAAAGACCAGCCCGCATATTCGGAGCCGTCTTCCAGTACAAGAACGGCCTCGCGGGCGCGTTTTGCCTGCCGGGACGGTCTTGCCTGCGCCTCGGGTTGTTTCTTCATGAAACCACTCTATACCGGATCGAAAAAAGCTGCAAGGCTCATTAAAAATAAAGAAGAAAAAAAGTGAATTTTACCGGTATTTTTCATTTTTTTAGCTTTGATCAGGGGAAAAGACGTCTTTTCGTTCTTAAAAACCGCCCGCCGGACAACCCAAACCGCCCGCCGCGGCCTCCGGACGAATATAAAGGGGGGCGCATTTCCGCGCAGTCCTTGACGGCGGCTGCATCCGTGTCGCGCCCCCCCTGCGGCCAAGCCCCGCGGAGCGGGTCTCGGCCTGCCCCAATAACGGCAGCCGAAGGCTGATACAGGGACGCATGCAACATGGGCCGGTCCGTTAAATACCGCGCAGCAGTGTAATTGACGTTTGCCGCCTAGGGGATGACGGCGCTGAACAGCGGCCCGAAGGGGCCTTCCCCTTCCTCGCCGCCGGTTACGGGCGGGGCGGGGATGCGGAGCCTGTCGTGGGCCGCCGGTTCGCCGATGACGCCCCAGAAAATCCGCACGCCCCAGTCGGCTTTCGGGTCGTCGGAACCGCCGGGGACGGAGCGGATTTTGACCAGTTCCAGAAGGTGCTTTCCGGGGTAGGTAACGTCCGCTTCGGGCTGGTTGCGGGGGGCGGGGACGCTGGTCGGCGTGGCGTCGTGGACGTGGGCGCCGATTTCGGCCCGCTCGGCGTCGCTCACCTCCCGGGCGTAGAGGATGTACTGGTTGTTGAACTCCCGCGGAATCTTCCGGCCCGCGGCTTTGGCCGCGTCCTTGGCCACGATGTCGGCGTGGGCGTGGGGCTGCCTCAGCTTGCTGTAGGCCGTATACCACGCCGCGTAAGCGTTGTTCAGCTCCGTCACCCGCGCGCGGGGATGTGGGTCCATTCGGGGCTTCCCCCGGAGGTTTTCGCTGTTACGATCTGGCAGTACTGTTTGAAAAAAGCGTCGAATCCGGGGTCCCCGGCGGGGATAAAATCACGATACGTTGCCATATAACACTCCTTTTATGCTATAAAATTTGTAACCGCACAATCCATTACATGTATTCGCGCCTTAAATACATGTATGCGAAACTCCGCACCCCAAAACG
>JAITJV010000084.1 GCA_031278755.1 Treponema sp.
TCGCCTATGCAAGCGACGCGGGAACTCCGGGTGTAAGCGATCCCGGGTCCGGACTGGTGCGCCTTGCCGCGGCGGCGGGACACTCCGTTATCCCCGTTCCCGGCCCGTCGGCCTTTGCCGCCCTGGTCAGCGTCGCGGGCGGTTATGATAAAACAGTCATTTTTGAAGGGTTTTTGTCCCCAAAGGAAGGCAAAAGACGGTCCCGGCTCAGGGAGCTTCTTGACAGCGGCGCGGCTTTTGTTCTGTATGAATCTCCTTTCCGTATACTCAAGCTTTTGAAGGATCTTGCCGAATTGGAAAGTACACGGTACGTTTGTGCCGGACGGGAGATGACCAAGGTGCATGAGGAGTACATTCGGGGTTCCGCGGGGGAAATTTTCGCTTATTTTGGGGAAAAAAACAGACAAATAGGCGAATTTTCGCTTTATATATCTGGCAAGAAATAGAATTAACTTGTAAACTATTGGTATAAATATGCCGATAATTGAGGCAGGCAGGATATGGGTATGACAATAAACAGAATAGGTCCTCCGGATCCCATTCAACCCGGTAAAAAACCCGGGCGGAGTGAATCTGTTAAAACAGGCGATAAATCCGATTCTATAAGCCTTTCTTCCGAAGCGCTGGAAAAGAGCAATCTGTACCAGGCTATAGGGGTGGTTGCGTCCGCCCCGGACGTCAGGGCCGAAAGGATAGCGGAACTCAAAGCCAAAATAAACGATCCCGCCTATATCAATGAACGGATTGTTGACGCTACGGCGGAGAAAATTATGGATGCCTTCGGCCTTTAGCGCCTTTGGTGGTAAACGGGCGGAACCGGGGATACATGTAATATTCCGGACATTTTTGAATGTTCGGAAATTATGTATCAGGGGTTCCGCTTTTTTTTTCAGAAAATTCCGGACGGATTTCCGGAAACCCGTTATTGCGTTAAAGGAGCGGTGAATGGATATTGCGTTCAGGCTTGATCCGGAACTTATAATCGGAGCGGACACAATAAACCGCATTGGAGCCTTTTGCAATAAGTACGGCGGCAGAGCCCTGGTGGCTACCGAACAGGTGCTTTATGAAAATCAGAACATAGAACGGCTTACGACGATATTAAGCGATTCAAATATTGAATCCATTGTTTTTGATGAAATTCCGGCCCAGGCTACCGCGGATGTCGCTGAAACCGCCGCTTCGCTGGCCAGGGGCGCCCGCTGTTCCGCCATTGTCGGCTTTGGGGGCCTTAAAACCCAGTCCATAGCCCGTTTGGCGGCGATACTTGCCGGCTCACGGCATGAAATATTTGACCTTCTTGACGGCCGGAAGCCCGACGACGCTTTTCTTCCCTATATCGCCGTTCCTACGACAGGACGGGATCCTTTTCTCTTTTCCGGTTACTTTATCGCCGTAGATCCGCGGGACAGGTCGGTCAAGCTGGTAAAATCACCCGAAAGGCTCTGCGCCGCCGCCATTATAGACAGCGGTCTGTCCGAATCGCTTTCCGGCACATTTTCCGCCACGACAGCCTTTGACGGTTTTTGCGTCGCGGTAGAAGCATATTGTTCATCCAGGGCGAGTTTTCTTTCCGACGCGCTTTTGGAACAGGCGATTTCCCTTTATGCCCAGATGATGAAAGTCTATATGGATAATCAGTCTTTTGATCTGGTAAAAAGCGCCACCAGTGCGGGTTTTCTTATGGCCCTTGGTTCGGCGGTAAGCGCCCCCGGCATAGGCGCCGCCCTTTCCTACGCCCTCAACGGCCGTTTTCCTGTGGCAAAATCCTGGTGTTCCACGGTGCTTCTTCCCTATGTTATGGAACGGCTTGTTACCGCCAGGCCGGAAAAAATTGCGAAAGTAGCGGCCCTCATGGGCGAGCCCGTGGAGGGCGCTTCAGTTGCCGATTCCGCCGCCATGGCTGTTGACACCATACGCAACTACATGGGCGTCCTCAAGGTTCCCGCCCGCCTCAAGGATTTCAACCTTGAACTGGATCGGCTTATCCCGGTAGCCGATGCGGCCCGCAGCCTGGAATTTGTCGCCTTTTCACCCTGGACTGTCGCGGCCGAAGACGCCTTTGATATTCTGAAGCAAGCCTATTGATCCGTATTTCCGTATACAAACTGAACAAACTGCCGCGCTCCGTAAGGCTCCGCAAGATTGCGAAGATATTTTGGGAAACTGAAAACCTGCTTGTCCTGAACGGCGTAAATTCTGCATTTGCGCTTCCCGTTGATTTACAGCATATCTCTGAAATTCTGAAACTGCTTGCGGAAGACGGGACATTTCCCGTTTCCGCCCGTGAAGTTATTGCGGAAGCGGGAAAAACGGCGGACGAAGCCCTCCGTACAGGGAACACAATCCCGGCTATGCCGGCGTTGCGCCGCGCCCTAAACGGCGTCAGGCATCTTTTGACAGCCGAAACGGGGTGTTTTCCGGCCGATTGGGATTTTCTTGACGGGGACGGACGCCTTGATCCTGCAAAGCGAAAACCTTTTCCGGGGATGCAGGTTTATCTTGAAGACATACGTTCCCCCTTTAACGTAGGCGCGATGTTCCGCGCCGCGGAATCATTCGGCGCCGAAAAACTCTGGCTTTCGCCCCTGTGCGCCGATCCGCGCCATCCGAGGGCGGAGCGCACCGCCATGGGATGTACCGCCATCCTGCCGTGGGAACGGCTTCCCGCGGCCCCCTGGCAGGACGATGCCGTGTTTTTTGACCCGGCATCCGTTTTCGCGCTTGAAACGGGCGGTGAAGACCTGGAACATTTTCCCTTTCCCCGCAGAGGCGTGATGATAGCGGGAAGTGAAGAACTGGGGGTAAGCCCCGCGGCTCTTGCCGCCGCCGACGCCTCGCTTGGACGGGTTTCCGTCCCCGTGTTCGGCGCCAAGGGCAGCCTTAATGTTTCTGTGGCGTTCGGTATTGTTATGCACGCCTGGGCCGCCGTGTTGAACCGCACACAGACTCATTCTTGATTTGTTGTGAAAGGCCCATGCCCGGAAACCCGCTTTCGCGGGGGAGGCGCGCGGCGGGGTTGTTGATAATTCCCATAAACAGAAATATACTGACGCAGGGGGATTTGGTTTTATGAGCAATTACCCAAAAACAATGCGCGCCCTGGTGGTATACGGCAAGGACGATTACCGTTTTGAAAAAGCCTACCCTTCGCCTGAATGCGGGGATGACGACGTCATCATCAAAGTTGAAGGATGCGGCATCTGCGCCGGCGATCTTAAATGCCGGCACGGCGTGCCCGCTTTCTGGGGCGACGGCGGAGAGCCGGGCTATGTGCAGCCCCCCTTTATCCCCGGCCATGAATTTCTCGGCGTTGTTGTTGAAACAGGGAAAAATGTCTCGCTCTGGAAACAGGGCGACAGGATAACGGCGGATCAGATTATCCCCTGCGGCGAATGCCGTTTCTGCAAAACCGGAAAGTATTCGATGTGCCAGCCCCACAATGTGTTCGGTTTCCGCGGCAGGTTCAACGGCGGCATGGCGGAGTACGTGCGGTACCCGGAAAACGCCGTACTGCACAAGGTTCCCGAAAACATGCCCCTTAAAGACGCCCTCCTTATAGAACCCTATTCCTGCTCAAAACACGCGGTTGACCGCGGCGAGATTCAGTGCGACGACATAGTGGTAATTTCCGGGGCGGGCACCCTGGGGCTGGGCATGGTAAACCACGCGGCCCTCAAAAATCCCGCCGCGCTCGTCTCCCTTGACATGATGGACGAGCGCCTTGAAAAGGCCCGCGAGTTCGGGGCGACGCACACGTACAATCCTTCAAAAGACGATGTACACAGGATCGTCATGGACATGACGGAAGGTTACGGCTGCGACGTATACATCGAAGCGACCGGACACCCTTCCAGCGTCGTTCAGGGCCTCCGCATGATACGCAAGCTGGGCCGCTTTGTCGAGTTCAGCGTTTTCGGCAAGAACACCACCGTTGACTGGACCGTCATAGGCGATTCAAAAGAACTTGACATACACGGCGTTTCCCTCAGCCCCTACTGTTTCCCCTTTGTCATCAAAAACATCGCCAAAGGAAAACTGAAAACAAACGGGATGATCCAAAACATCTTCAAACTTGAAGAATGGGAAAAGGCTTTCGAATACGCGACAGGCAGGTACGGCGATCTTAAAGTTGCCCTGGCACCGTAATGGATACCGGTAAATTTAAAAACAAAAGTTATCGCGATTTGCAGATTGAAGGCCGGAATACGGCTTCCATCGTAAAAGCCTTGTCCAATGAAATCCGAATACAGATCCTGGAACTTTTGGATAAACAGGAAATGAACATTCAGTCGATCCAAAAACAGATCAATCTTTCAAAAACTACCGTACTCATGCATTTGAAAATTCTTGAGAAAGCAGGGTTTATTTCTACCCATTATGTACCGGGTACTGTT
>JAITJV010000159.1 GCA_031278755.1 Treponema sp.
CGTGGACTCCATGACGCACTCGCCGGCCCAGCCTGAAAAGGCAAAAAAGAAAAAAGCGAAAATGATTTTTTCAAACCCAAGGTTTTTCAAATCCGTCATTTTAAACCGCCTTTTTTGGCGCCTCGGTCAGTTCTTCTTTTATTTCCGCTTCTTTTGCCGCGCGCATTTCATCAAGATTCCGCGTATTCATGATGAGCATCTGCAGGCGGTTTTCGATATTGGCAAAACTCGTATCGGGATCGTAGTCAAGCGGCAGAATCTGTATGGCGGGGTACTCCTCCTTGATGCGTTTTACCATGCCGCGCCCGCAGACATGGTTGGGAAGGCAGCCGAAAGGCTGAAGCATGATGAAGGAGCGGATTCCCCCGGCGGCGTGGTGAAGAATATCCGCCACCATAAGGAAGCCTTCGCCTGACTGTATCGAATGGTGAATGATGTGGTCGCTGATTTTCGCCATCTCGGGCAGGCGCAGGCAGGGCTTGTAGAGCGGGTGCCTGACCGCGCAGCTTTCCAGCACGTTAAGGGCTATATCGAAAAATTTATCCCCTGAAAAAGACCACGCGATTTCAAAAGGCGAATGGCGCACACGGAAATCCCTGACCTCCGAAACGGTATGCATCAGCATGAGGTTTCTGTACACGTCGGCCATGCGGGGCAGCTCGACTTCCATGTTGTTTTTTTCAAGATATGCTTCAATATAGTAATTGGATCCGCCGTGGAAGGTCAAAAGGTATTCGCCCGTGATAAAAACAACAGGGCGCGGATCGGATCTGTCGTAGCGGACGGCGCACATGGCGTCTATGGATTTCTTGAACGCGCGGTACGCCCCGAAAATGCCCCGGCGCAAAAGCCCCTCTGAAATTATGTCGATGGAATGTTCAAACACCCGGTCGGTTTCACCCGGAACAAGTTCATAGGGCCGTATCTTCCGCCTGAGGTCCTCAAGGATGTCCGCCATGATTAGGCAGAACGCGCCCCTGCCGTAGGTGATGATGCTGAACTTGAATCCGGGATGCAGGTTCTTCGTATCAAAAAGATCCGTTGAAAGAACCGGAACCTGGGGATAGCCCGCCTCATCAAGGGCCTTGCGGGTCAACACCATGTAATTTACAAGGCGGCAGTCGCAGGAAGTTTTTCCTGTACCGACAATGACGTCGTCGGGGTTATATTTTCCGCTTTTAAGCGCCGCCAGCGCTTCGCCGATAATTACCTGGGCGGGAAAACAAATATCGTTATGCACGTATTTTTTTCCAAGAAGCATCGCGTCCCTGCTTCCCATGGGGAGCGGCTCGGCCCTGATCCCTTCGCGTTTCAGGGCGGCGCTCATGACCTTGCAGAACGCCCTGCTTATATTGGGAACAAGGACCGTCTTTGTCCTTCTGCCTTTCCGCGTCAGCTTTACCGGGAACGGCTCGCCAAGTTTCCGCACCCGCAGCGCTTCCTTGCGCCGCCGTTCGGCAACGGTTTCAATAAACGATCTGACCCGTATCCGCAAAGGCCCCGACACGTCGCTTTCGTCAAGTTTCAGAATGAGCGGGGACTTTCCCGAAATTTCATCCATCAGCCTGATTACTTCATCGGTATAAATCGCATCGTGTCCGCAGCCGAAGCTGAAGATCTGCACATATTCAAGCGCGGGGTGGCGCGCCGACGCTATAGCCCCTGAAAGAAGGCGGGCGTGGTTATTATTGGTAATATCAAGCCTTGTTTTTTTAAGGCTTATCTTCTGTACGCCCGGCAGGGAGTCCACGGTAAGGACGGGTATGCCCATGCCCGTAAAATAGCGGGAAAGATTATGGTTGACAAGTTCGTCAAACTGGTAATGCCTTCCCGACAGAACAACGGCAAAGCCGCCCTTCTTCTCGGTTTCTTCGATAATCCGCTTTCCCTCGGCGGCAAGAAGACGGTTAAAAGAATCAAGGGCGGCGTCAGCCTGGGCAACCGCCCCGCGGGTAAGACGATCCGAAATACCGAAGGTTTCCCGCATGTAACGGCAGAGCTGGTAATTGCGATCCGCGTTTTTGAACCAGTGAAAGACAGGCGTGTCGAACGCAACATTCCAGCGGCGCTCGGGATCGTCGGAATATCTTATGACAAGCGGATATCCCTTGAGCACAGGACAGGTGTATGTACTTCCCTTTTCCGGATTGTCGGTTGGAAGCCGTATGAAAAGCGGCATGAAGATACGATCAACCCCGCTTGCGGCAAGCGCGTGTATGTGGCCGTGGGCGAGCTTTGCGGGAAAACAGACCGTATCGGAAGCGACGAAGGGAAGCCCGTCTTCAAAAATTTTTCTGGTGCTTCGGGGGGAGACCGCCGTCCTGAAACCCAGGGCGTGAAAAAAAGTGGTAAAGAAAGGCATGGTGCGCCAGAAATCAAGAGCGCGGGGCAGCCCTATGGTAACGTTCTGTTCGGGAAGAAGCGGGGAGAAGGGGTAATCCTCAAGAAGAAGCCGTTCCCGTATCCGTATCATGTCGGGAACCGCGTCCATTCTTGCGTTAACTTCCTTTATCTTTTCGCGGAAGGCGGGATCGCGGACGTCGCCCACTATTTCACCGCGCTCGCAGCGGTTGCCCGTGATCCAGGTTTTCCCGTTTGAGAAGGTAACAAGGGTGCGGCTGCAGTTGTTTGTACAGAAGACGCACTTGATCCCCGATTCCTGTACATAGTCAAAACGCTCCACCGCTTCAAGGCCTATAAAGCGCGGCGTAATTTTTTCGCCCGCGGCGAGGCGCCTCGCAAGCTCCCTTTTGGCAAGAAGCGCTATGCCTATGGCCCCCATTTCACCGGGGTACGGAGCGCGGACCACTTCCCTTCCCAGGTACTGTTCAAGGGCGCGGAGAACGGCGTCGTTTTTAAAGGTCCCCCCCTGAACAACCACCCTCCCGCCAAGGCTTGCAAAATTGGAAATACGCACCACTTTTGTAAACACGTTTTCAATAATTGACCGGCAAAGACCGGCCATAATGTCGTCGGCCTGCTTGCCGTTTTTCTGCTCGGTGATGATCGTGCTGTTCATAAAGACCGTGCAGCGGCTTCCCAGTTCAGCGGGGTTCTTTGCGTTAAAGGCGGCTTCCGCGATCTTTCCAACGGGGATATTGAGATTGGCGGCGAAATTCTCAAGGAAGGAACCGCAGCCTGATGAACAGGCCTCATTGACCGTTATGTTGGTTACTATGCCGCTGGAAATGGTGATGGCCTTCATATCCTGGCCGCCAATGTCAAGGATGAAACTTGCCCCGGGAACGTACTTCTGCGCCGCGGCCGCATGGGCCACCGTTTCCACCGTATGATAATCGGCGCCCAGCGCCTTGTCAAAAAGCAGCTCCCCATAGCCCGTCGTGCCGAGGGCGCTTATGTCCAGCGTAATACCCGCTTCTTCGTATTTTCTGCGGAGGCCCACAAGCGCGTCTTTTATGACATGCAGGGGATCGCCGTGGTTGGCGGAATAAAAGCTGTCTACGATTTCTTCGTCTTCATTAAGAAGTACGAATTTCGACGTCGTAGATCCCGCGTCTATGCCAAGGTATACCTTAAGAACATCGCCCCGCCCCGCCCCGTGCGACGGGGGAGGCGGCGGCCTGTGGCGTTCTTCAAATTCCTTCCGTTCTTCCGCCGAAGAAAAATAGGCGCGTTTTATTTCACGCCCTCCGCCTGAAATGAGGGCGCGGTATGAAGAAAGGGAAGAAGCCGCTTTTGCGGCGCTGAAGGCGTAGGGAAAACCGGCAAACATTTCATCCACCGAAAGGGCCGCGCCGTAGGCGATAATGGTTTCAGGCGACGGAGGGCGGATGACGTCGTCTTCCGAAAGCCCCAGCCGTTCCGCAAATACGCGGATCAGGGTGGGGTTAAAGGTAAGCGGGCCGCCTTCAAAGATGATGGGCGGCTTAAGCTCAAGACCCTGGGCCAGGCCGCCTATGGTCTGCTTGGCGATGGCATGAAACGTGGAAAGGGCGATATCCTCGCGGAGGCCGCCCTGGTTAAGCAGGGGCTGTATGTCGGTTTTGGCGAATACGCCGCAGCGGCCTGAAATGTCATATACGGAAGACCCTTTTTCGGCAAGCGCCTCGAATTCCTCCACGGGAACCCGCAGAAGGACGGCGACTTCGTCTATAAAGGCGCCGGTCCCGCCGGCGCAGCTTCCGTTCATCCTCATGTCCGAAGCGACAAGACGGCCTGTTGCATCATCATGATAAAAGAACACAATTTTGGCGTCCTGTCCGCCCAGCTCTATGGCGACCCTCGCCTGCGGGTAAAACGTACGTACCGCTATGGCGTTGGCGACTACTTCCTGGACATAGGGAACCCCCAAAAGGTCGGCGACGGGCTTCCCCCCCGAACCGCATACGGCGGGCCTGAAAACCGCTCCGGGAAAGGTTTCAAAAACTTCCGTTAAAAGGGCGAGAACCGTCTCCGCCTGATACGCATTATGCCGCCGGTAACGGGAAAAAAGGACCTTTTTGGTTTTCTTTTCCATGGCAATAACTTTTACCGTTGTTGAACCAACATCTATCCCAAGCCGCAACAGCGGAAATATTTTATTCATGTTTCGTTGACTATACAGAAAAACATAAAGATTTGCAAGGAAGCTTACTTGAATGATCATAAAATATCGGCGTATACTGTCTTAAAGGAGAAACCATGTTACCGATTGCGATACAACTGTACAATGTAAGGGAAGAACTTGACGCCGATCTTGAAGGTACACTGTCCAAAGTAGCCGGCCTCGGCTACAGGTATGCCGAACTCGCGGGTCTTTACGGAAGGAAACCGGCGGAATTCAGGGCCGGGCTGGACAAGGCGGGCCTTGCCGCAATCTCCGCCCATGTACCATACCGGGAAATGATCGCGGACCCCGAAAAAGTCATGCGCTCCTATATCGAGATAGGCTGCAAATACATTGTCATTCCCTATCTTGCCGAAGAAGACCGCAGCACAGGCGCGAATTACGAAGAAGTAAAAAAGGGAATAGCCGCACTGTGCGGGACAGCCAAAAAACTCGGCGTGATCATGCTGTACCATAACCATGATTTTGAATTTGAAAAGTACAACGGCAAATACGCCCTGGACGACCTTTACGATACAATTCCCGCAAGCCTCCTTCAGACGGAAATAGACGCCTGCTGGGTCAAGGTAGCCGGAGTCAATCCCGCCGATTATATACGCAAGTACAAGGGCCGTTCGCCCGTCGTCCACCTCAAGGATTATTACATGCCGGAGGGGGTAAAAGGCGGGCAGATGTATGAGCTGATAGGCCTCGCGAAAAAAGCGGACGCGGGGGCAAAAGGCGGCTTCGAATTCCGCAGCATAGGAGACGGCGTACAGGACATACCCGCCATTCTGGCCGCGGCGGCGGACGCGGGCGCATCATGGCTTGTCGTGGAACAAGACCGCCCCACCCCCGGCAAAACTTCCCTTGAATGCGCGGGGGCGAGCCTTGCGTATCTTAATTCGCTGAAGTCATAACCGATCGTTCAGGCCGTTCCGTGAACGTCCGGAATATTTCCGGGCGCGTAGCTCAGTAGGTCAGCCTGTTTTTCTAATTATTCCTTCTATAATATTCACCATCATTCAGGCTCAAAAATCGCCGCCTAAACCGGGCGGTGATATGTTGGTGATATGTTTACAGGAGGAACGATTATGAGACGGCCGACACTGTACAAGCACCGGGGGACATGGTACGCCCGGATATGGGACACGGCGGAGGGCAAGTACCACGCCCGCGCCCTGGGAGTCCCGGTCGAGGGGAAACGCCAGCGCCGCCGGGAGGCGGAGGAAGCCGCCCGGACTCTGGCGGAAAAGCTGGCGGCGGAG
>JAITJV010000161.1 GCA_031278755.1 Treponema sp.
AGAAATTTTCAACTATAGCATCAAGCAGCTTCTTGCCGAAGTAGGAGAAGACATACTGCGGATACGGAACGACGATTCACTTGATTCGCCTGCGAAAATTATACGGGTATTGTCAAATATCATTGACCATCTTGAGGCAAACTGCCGTCTTCTCCGCGTGATTCTTGACTACCTTCTTCACCTGTCAAGAAGCGGGTTGAATCCCGAAACCAGGGTTCGCCGGAGGACGGTGAGGCTCAGGCACATACTGGCCTCCATCATGATTGAAGGGGTAAAAGCCGGCGAACTGCCCCCGGTAAATATCAAGACGGCCGACGATCTTTTTTACAGCCTCATTGAAGCCGCTATATTCCGCCTTGTTGTGCTGAAGCGCGATTCAACCGGCGGGCTTAAGGAAGATATAGAACTGGCGGCCAGGGGACTTGTGGGAACTGTGCATAATTGAGAGATTCCGCCGCCAGGAATAAGGGAGTTTCCAAAAACTGAAGTTTTAAAAGCTCCCTTATGTGTTTTATAAACGCCGCTTTACAACTCTATTTTTGTTTTATCGGGTTTTTCTCCTTGAATTCCCTCAGCAGCTTCACAAAGATCGGACTGAGCAGAGCCAGGGCAAGCATATTCGGAACGACGAGGAAGCCGGTGGCGAGATCGGCCATGAGCCAGATGAATTCAATCTCCATCACCGCGCCGATTATCGGCGGGATAAAATAGAGAAATCTTAAATACTTAAAGGCCTTTTCGCCAAAGATATACACCGCGGCCGTGCGGTACTCCACAAACCAGCCCAGGGTGCTGGAGAAACAGAAAAGAGCCACGCAGATGGTGGCAATCCACACGCCCGGCGTTCCCCATACTGTTGCAAACGCCGCAAAGGTCAGCGGCGCGCCGGTTAGTTGTTCAGCACCGGTCCATGCGCCCGAAAGCAGGATGGAAAAAGCGGTAAGATTACACACGATGATCGTGTCGATGAAAACCTCGACAATGCCCCACATACCCTGCCGGACGGGGTGGTCCACTTTTGCGGTCGCGTGGACCGTCGTTGCCGTCCCCATACCCGCTTCATTGGAGAAGATGCCCCGCGAGGCGCCGCGGCTCATCGCCAGCGCCATAGTCGCGCCGGTAAAACCGCCAATAACGGGCGCCGGCGCAAAAGCATAGGTGAATATCTGTCCCAGCACCGCAGGAATTTGCGGAATGTTAAAAAGCACAACGCCTATTCCGCCGATGATATAAATGGCGCACATGGGTCCTGCCAAAAATCCGCAGAATTTACCAACGGAGGAAAGCCCGCCCATGGTTACCACCAGCACAGCCGCCGCGATCAAAATGCCGACAATCCAGGTAGGTACGCCGAAACTCGCATTAAGCGCACTTGCCACCGTATTGGGCTGAACAAACGTAGCGTCGGTTATAACAAGGACGAACAGGGCAATCGCGTAGATAAACGCCAGAATGCTCCAGTTTTTGCCAAGGCCTTTCTTGATATAATACATTGGGCCGCCGTGGAAGTCGCCGCCTTCTTCCTTTTCGCGGAAGTTCACGGCCAGCGTTACCTCAACCATTTTGGTAATCATCCCGAAAAACGCGATTACCCACATCCAGAAAACCGCGCCCGGCCCGCCGATGGCGATAGCCGCCGCCACGCCGGCAATATTACCCGCGCCCACCGTGCCGGAAAGCACCGTACTGATAGCCTGGAAGGAAGTCATGTTTCCTTCAATTCCGCCCATGTCCTTTTTGTGTTTGCCGAACAT
The DNA here is from genome assembly GCA_031278755.1 of Treponema sp. Classification (GTDB taxonomy): domain Bacteria; phylum Spirochaetota; class Spirochaetia; order Treponematales; family Breznakiellaceae; genus JAIROE01. Next base: position 1,755 of record JAITJV010000161.1, read on the forward strand.
TGTCCCAATGGTGTTCCGGTAAATATATTTTGGATGCAGAAACTGGAAAAACCCTGACCGGATCGTGAGGAAAAGCCCTATCCCCACCATCAGGATCATCAATGGAGAACCCCAAAGAAACTCAATCACACCCAACAATGTTTCCATGTTAACCCCCTTAAAACTTGATAAATTAAAGACTTTCCCAAAACTTCAGTTTTGGGAAAGCAGCCTTGGATTTAGAGGGAAGAACAGGCTTTTAGCCGCCTTTCCCAAAGTCATTCCCAAAACCAACCGGGTTTTGAGAATAGCTCATTATACAATGTTTGGGAAATAATACAAGACAGGTTTCCTCGTCCATGGGGATTTTTTCGGGGGCTGGCTTGGGTAAACTCTCCGGACGGCTTGCCGCATTTGCCGCGTCCCCCGGGGGCCGTATCTTCCCGCCGCCTTACCGAACGACGGTCCCGGCAAAAACCGCGCCGGCGGCAAGGCCCGGCCTGTAACGGTTCTTTCAAACAGCCGGGCCGCGCGTCATTAAAGATTTTCAGATATTCATGGATTTCCTTGGCCGCCCGGACGGCATTTAACCGGGCTGCCCCCGCCTTCCGGTCAAATCCAACCCGGGGTATTATTGAAATAGAACATTCAAATCTTCCATGCGGCTGTTTATAATATCTAAATCGTGCTTGTTAAATATTTTCAAGATTTTTAACCGCCTCATTTCCATATCTTTTTCATCAAAACCATTTTCAAGAAAATTATTTTCAAGGTAAAAATATATACAAATCATCCCAAAAAAAATTGTAAAAAATTTTCTATATCCATTCTCTTTCCATCCAGCTTCTTTAAATATGTTTTCAAATTCTTTAGGCGGCTTATAATCTATTAATTGCTTATATCGTTCTATTAATTCGCTGAATTCTTCATCGGTTAGATCGTCATAATACCATAATCTTTCAAATTTCTCAGTTACAGCGGCGCCAAGAGAATTATATTCATCACTCAGTTCCAATTTATCCATTTTCTTTAGTATATTCTCACTGTCATTAACCAGAATATCAATATCTATTGGTTTTAGCTCCTGCGAATATGCTATAAATGATGAAAACGCAAAAAGAATCAATATCGGATATTTTGGAAACTTCATTTAGCCGCTCCTTTTCCATTAAAAATCCCTACACCGCAAGCAAAACATACTCCGCGCAGGCGGCGGGGCGTTAAACCATCCGCCTACAATAAGATTCCGTGTTATTTAACGTCCTTCCACAAGGCCGGTTGCTTTGTGGACAGGATTTACTTATAAGTGATGCAACATCCCTTGTCAAGCGAGCCTGCTCCAAAACTGAAGTTTCCGAACAACGCTAATATTTTATACACCATTTATGTCCGGAAGCCGTTTCAGAATGAATACATTGGGCCTGAGCGAAAGTTTTGGTTCAAGGGCGTCCGGATTTTTATTCGCGCCGTTTTCTTCGGTGTTTTCAGGAAAACACGAAAGCCGCGCTTCGGGATCGATTTCGGCAAGTACGTCTGCGGCGGCGTTTACCGCGATGCGGTTCTGTTCCTCCGGAGTAAAGGCGCGGCAGGCGGGGCAGGAACACCATGTTTTTTCGTGGCCGCGGTCGGGCCAAAGATGCCAAATCCTGACGGATTCTTCCGGATTGGTTCCCTTTTTGAAGGCCGCCGCCGCTTCCATTTTGAGCAGGGAAATTGTGCGGGGATTCGTGGGGCAGAAATTGTACTGTTTTGTCCGTCTGCCTTCTTCCATACGGAAAAGATCGCGGTGGAAGAAAAAATACCGCCGGGGTACGAGGAGCGAAAGATCCCATCCGCCCCGTTCCGTGATAAGGCTGTAAAGGGAGGCGTTTTCAGGAAGGGGATCCCGCAGGGAAACGACGATAGCGTCGCAGCCGTTTCGGGCGGCCCATCGGACAATGGCGGCCGTTTTTTTCGGTTTTGTGCCGGAAGGGACGATGAGCCGCCGTCCGTTTTCGGCGGATGCGGCGTAAGCCTTGTCCTGCGCAAGGGGGTATGCTCCGTGTTCCGCGGGCGCAGGCAGTTTTTCACTGTCAGGTTCGGGCCAGCTTATTCCGAGGGCGGAAAGAAAATTAAAAATCCCGTTGCAAAGGCCGCGGTTTGAATCGCCGTATATTTCACCCCTGTTTTTTCCGAGCCTCCAGGAATAGCCGTTCCTTTTGGGTCCGCCGTCTCCGGCGTTAAGCAGGATAATGGGCGTTGAATCATCGGGAGCGGGGCCTGACGCATCAATAACGCGGGGCGGCGGCAGAAAAATCCCCGATTTTTTTCTGAGCAGATCAATGTAACGGGACAGCTCTACAGACGCCTGAAACGAAACAGGGGAGAGCAGAACCCATTGCTTTGAGACGTCAAAAGAGGACATGCGTGATTATACACCGCGGGCCGAAACTTGTCAGGTCAGGCGGGCGGCTCTTTTCACTTTTCCCAGGAGAAAGTATAGGCGACCTTGTTCTCGTCCCTGGCCGCGGTAAGGGAAGCGCGGACGGCGGGATTGATGGGGATGCCTTTTTTGCTCCGCTCAACGAAGGCAAGGTATTCCTTTTCGCCCGCCGTGTAGATCCTCTCCTGTCCTTCGGCCTTTTTGGACGCCCTGAGATCGCGCAGTATGTCTCCGGCGGTTTTTTTGAAAGCCGCAGGATCGGTAAAGGCGTTGATGTCTATGGCGATGAAGAAGTGCCCCAGGTGGTAGGGCCTATGGCTGCCGTCGGGGTTGACGCCGGTCAGGGTTTTAAGGAAGGAGCCGCCCTGTAACGCCGCGGAAAGAACTTCCACCACCGCGGCCCACCCGTAGCCCTTGTAGCCGGCCAGTTCTTCCCCTATGCCGCCTACGGGCGTCAGGGCGCAGGTTCCCGCAATGAGGCCCTTGAGCGCGACATTCGGATCGGTAACGGCGTTTCCCCTGCCGTCAATAACCCAGCCTGAGGGCATGGTTTTGTTGATTCTGGCGTAATGCTCTATCTTGCCCCGCTGGGTGATCGATGTGGCGCAGTCTATGACAAAGGGAAAATCTTCATCGGTGGGGAAACCTATGGTCAGGGGATTGGTTCCCAGCATGTTTTCCACGCCGAAGGTTGGGGCGATGGAAGGACGGGCGTTTGTTCCGGTAAAACAGATCATGTTTTCTTTGGCCGCCATCAGCGCATAATAACCGGCAATGCCGTAGTGCGTTGAATTCCGCACGGCGACCATGCCCAGGCCGCATTTTTTTGCTTTTTCAATGGCCATCTTCATGGATTTAACCGCGATGACGTGCCCCATACCATCGTGGCCGTCGACGACCGCGGTGGAAGGGGTTTCCCGCACAATTTCAAAGTTGGTTTTTGTGAACTGTATTCCTTCCTTAATCCGGTCCAGGTAAATGGGCTTGAGGCGGCCTACGCCGTGGGAATCTATACCCCGCTTGTCCGATTCTATAAGTACGTCCGCGCAGATCTCCGCATCGTCCGCCGGAACGCCGGCGGCAATAAAGACCAGGCACATAAATTCGTGCATTTCATCAAAACTTGCATAAACGGTGTCGTTGCTGTTAAGCGGCATATTTTCTCCTTGCGCTTATATTTTTTTAATCATATAATAAATACTGAAAATCAACAACCTTGCCCTGAAGGACGAGTATGTTGCTCTCATGAGGTTTGCATTCAGGGGTTAATACCTGTTTAACCGCCCCAAGGTTCCCCGCGAACCGGCGGGCGGGTTTCCGGGCATTAAACCCCTCGGCACGAATAAACTATATGATGGGAAAACCGAAAAAAAAAGAAACCCCCGAAGAATTTTGGCGGGCCTATGCCGCGCGTTACGGCGAAACAGTGCTTTTCTATATGTTGGGGAAGTATCTTTCCGGATGGGATGAATTTGACGCATCACGGGAGCCGGAACTCTGGGGCCTTCTTATCGCCACATCGGGCGGTTTCCGTTTTCACCATTTTCCCCATGAAAGCTGGCTGGAGGCCGTCGTCCGTGCGACTACGGGAGGCGAGGTTCCGCAGGAAAAGACGCTCTTTATTCCCGCAGGCAGCATACGCGCGGCGGAAATCCGCAGTGAAAAAAGCTGGTGGAAGCGTATTCTTTTTCCGCGTCAGCCGCAGCTTGTTCTGCGCTACCGGAGCGAGGACGGAGGGGAGAAGGAACTTACCGCCGAGACCGGCAGCAACGGGAAGGCGCTGGCAACAGCCCTTTGTTCCCTGATTCTTCCCGCTACACTTTAAGTTGATCTATATATTTTTGAAGGCACTGTTTAATGTACCGGTGAATGATTATTTTACTGTTTTGATCGGTTTTTGAAAAATCAAAGAGAAGAATATATACATCCTTGTCGTCCCGCCTTTTTCCCATAAGGACGGCGTTCAGCATAACAAGGCTTCCCCTGAGTTTCAGTTGTACGCCCCTGAGTACGGAATTGGGGGGCATCTCGGGGAAATCGGCTATTCTGGCGGCTATTCCCACAGAGCTTATATCCAGTATCTTTCCCTGAAAAAGCCCTTCGCCGCTTTTGTAGTTCATGGCGGCGTTGGGATCGTCTTCGCAGAAAGCCCGGATGTATTTACGGCGTCCCTTGGCTTCATTTGCCTCAAGGGCGTTGAGGATGATCTTTGTGCTCTGCTGTATACCCAGCTTGAGCTGTATGTACCCGCAGGGAACCGAAAGCTTCATCAGATATTTTTCCATGAGCGCCTTGTCCTGGTTGTAGGAAAGTATACCCAGCTTTGAATCCTGTGTTTTGGGATTTTCCTGTAAGTTTCGGATATAGGTTTCCCATTCGTTTTCCGGCATTCCGTCGTCTATGTTGATAAACATGATAGATCCGGAGAATTTTTCCAGAAGTTTACCCGCCCTTTTATGATCCCGCAGGGTGTAGGTTTCAAATCCGCTCATGATAAGAACGTCAAGCATTTCCTCGTGAATAACGCTGTGGGGATACAGAAGAAAGACTTTTCTGCCCAGAGCATTTTGTTCCATAGCCGGCATTATAGATGAACGTTCGGGAAAATGCTATAATGGCGCCATGAAAAGCGTCAAAGATAAACTTGTTCTTATTACCGGCGGGGCCGGCGGCATAGGCCGCCTTATGGCCTTTGAGTTTGCCCGAAGGGGAGCGAAAGTTGCCGTCTGGGACCTGAATCCTACGGCTCTTGCCGCCCTCGAAGACGAAGCGCGCCGGGAAGGGTTCAATATCCGGGGCATGGTCTGTGATGTTTCTGACCGTGAGGCAGTTTACCGCCAGGCGGGAGCCCTCGGAGCGGAAATGGGGCCTCTTGACATTCTTGTAAACAACGCGGGGGTTGTTTCAGGGAAGACCCTTCTTGAAACGCCGGATGAAAAGATCATCAAAACCATGAATGTCAATGTCCTTCCCCTGTTTTGGACCGTTAAAGCCTTTCTTCCTTCGATGATTGAACGGAACAGCGGGCACCTTGTTACCATTTCTTCAGCGGCGGGGATCATCGGGGTAAGGGGGCTTGCCGATTACTGCGCCAGCAAATTCGCCGCCTTCGGATTCAACGAATCGGTGCGCATGGAACTTAACCGCCTTAAAAGCCGGGTGAAGACGACCGTGATCTGCCCTTACTTTGCCGATACGGGAATGTTCCTGGGGGTAAAAAGCCCCTTTCCGCTTCTTCCTATTCTTAAATCTTCGTATGTCGCCCAAAAAATCGTTTCCGGCGTGCTGAAAAACAGGAAGTGCATTATCCTGCCCTTTTTTGTCCGTACCGTTGCCATTTTGCGCCTTCTGCCTGTTTCCGTTTTGGATTTCCTTTCAGATATACTCGGAGTAAGCGCGGCGATGGATCATTTTACGGGAAGAAAGGAGCAGGGATGAATGCGGGAGATATAGCGGGAATTATTAAAGCGGCCCGTACGGCGCAGGAAATCTGGTCCCAAATTCCGTACCGTGAACGGGCGCGCAGGCTGAAAAAGGGCGGCAGGCGTCTTTCCCTTCACCTTGATGAAATTATCGAAACCATACACAGGGAAAACGGCAAGCTCCGCATGGATGCGCTTGCCGCAGAGCTGCTTCCCGCAGTACTTGCGCTGGACTATTACACCAGGATAGGGCGGAAAATGCTTGCCCCCCGGAACATACGGGGCGGGAGCCTTCTTATGTTCAACAAGCGGAGCCGCCTTGTCCGCAAGCCCTGGGGCGTCGCCGGGATCATTTCGCCCTGGAATTATCCTTTCGCCATTCCTTTTTCCGAGGTTGTCATGGCTCTCCTTGCCGGCAACGCCGTACTCCTCAAGGCGGCGTCCCTTACCCCGGGCGCAGGCAGGGCCATCGCCTCTATTTTTGAAGCCGCCGATCTGCCTTCCGGGCTTTTTACCCATGTTGAAATTCCCGGCGCGGAAGCGGGGCCCGCGTTTATTTCCGGCGGGGTGGACAAGCTTTTCTTTACCGGTTCAACCGCCGTTGGAAAACAGCTCATGGCTCTTGCCGCTCCGCGCCTTCTTCCCCTGGTTCTGGAACTGGGCGGGGCCGACGCGGCGATAATACGGGCCGACGCCGATCTGGACAGGGCCGCCCTCGGCATACTCTGGTCGGGTTTTTCCAACGCAGGCCAGTCCTGCGGCGGCGCCCAGCGTATTCTTGTTCACCGTGATGTCTACGATTCCTTTCTGGAAAAACTCTGTGCGCTTGTCAGGGGCCTCAGGGGCGGGGACGGGGAGGACTCTGATTTCGGCCCCATGGCCGCCGTCAAGCAGAAGAAATCGGCTGAAAAAGATATTGCCGCATGTGTTGCCATGGGGGCAAAGATCGCCGCGCAAAGCAGCGTTCCGGATGACGAACGCTTTATGCCGGCGGTGGTCCTTACCGGCCTTACCCCCGATATGCCTGTTATGACCGGGGAAATCTTCGGCCCTGTTGTGGGAGTATACTCCGTCAGGGACGACGCCGAAGCGCTCAGGGTGGCAAATGCTTCTTCATACGGGCTTACCGCTTCTGTGTGGTCGCGGAACAGGCGGGATGCGAGGGCCCTTGCCGCGGGGATCAACGCGGGGGCCGTGATGATAAACGATCACCTCATGTCGCACGGCCTTGCCGAAACTCCCTGGGGAGGCTTCGGTGATTCGGGTCTGGGAAGGACGCACGGCGAAGCGGGATTTTCCGAGATGCTTAAAACCACGGTCGTGGTGGACGATGTGCTTCCCGGCGTCAGGCGCAATCTTTTCTGGCATCCTTATTCCGAAAAAGTATACCGCGGTTTCCGGGCCATAACGGTCTTTGCCGGTTTCTCGCCGTTTTTTGAAAAGCTGCGGCAGCTTCCCGCCATAGTGAAACTTTTCTTCCGTTACTGGAGTTCAAAATGATGAGCGGCGCGGGCCGGCGGCGAATTCCCCTGTCCTTC
>JAITJV010000172.1 GCA_031278755.1 Treponema sp.
TCCATCAACTGTTATCTTTCCAATAAACAAAGGACGATACGTCTTCCCAAGTGCAAGGAAGAGATGCTGCGAAAGGTGCAGCGGGCCTATCATCTGTTGAGCCAGTCTCTGCTGCGCCAGCCGAAAGTTCAGGAAATTTCCCGGGAGATAGGCGTGCCGGTTGAGGATATTGATTTCATTCTTAATATGACCAACGGCATCGTATCGCTGGATCTGGAGACGGGCGGGGAAGAAAATACTTCTATAGCAGATTTGCATGAAGACTATACCTATAGCCCTGAACGCGCCCTTTTATGCAAGTCGTCCAGGGACGACGCCATTCGTCTCCTTGACCGTCTCAAGGAGAGGGAAAAACGTGTTCTTGTGTACCGGTATCAGCTTAATGGCGGCGAACGCTATACATTGAAAAGGATAAGCGAAAAAATGGGAATTTCCCCCGAAACGGTACGCCAGATTGAAATAAAGGCGCTGCGGAAGATGCGCACGCAGGCGGAAGAGCTGCGGAACTGCATGTACGCAATGTAAGCGGCCCCCCGCGGGCTGTTTTTTTAAGTGGCGGGCCGTACACGCCGACATTCTATATAGAGCTTGTCCGTAATACAGACGCATTGTAGGCGGACGCTATATAACCGGCGTTTTCAAACAGGCTTGAGTCTTGTTGAACGGCCGATAACGGAAAAAGCGTGAAAAATTCTCCCAAAAAACCCTCTGTTCCACGATCCCGGAAAACCCCCGTTGCCCGCGGGAAATCCGGCGCAAAAAAGCCGCGGAAAAGACGGAACAGCCATACCCGCCGGGACATCTTCAGGGCCCTGGCGCTCACCGGCGTTTTGATAGCCGTTTCCGCCTTTATTTCCGTCGTTGTGATCGTACTGCGTCCCCCGACGGTTCAACAACCTGAAACCAGCGCCGGGCCGGAAATCGTCCCCGCGCCGCCGTCTGTCCCCAAAAAGGCGGCGGTTATCGCGCCGCCTGAAACCAGCGCGGAACCTGAAAGCGCGGGGACCGGGAATGCCGATCCCGGAATCGTCCCCCCGCCGCCCGCCTCAAAAATGACGGCGGCCGCCATGCCGGTGGTTTTTGTGATCGACGACGCGGGGAATAACCTTCGGGAATTGGAGCCTTTTCTGCGTTTTCCCGGCCCGCTTACCATTGCGGTTCTGCCGGGGCTGCCGTATTCCGCCGAAACCGCCAGGAGGATCAGGGCCGCCGGGAAGGAGGTTTTTCTCCACCAGCCCATGGAGGCTGTCGGCGGGCAGAACCCCGGCCCCGGGGCAATCTACTCGGATATGGACAGCGCCGCGATACGTTCGGTTATACGGACGAATCTTGCCGAAATAGGCCCTGTCGCCGGCATGAACAACCACCAGGGATCGAAGATCACCATGGATGAAAACGCAATGGAAACCGTACTTGCCCTCTGCCGCGAGGAAGGCATATATTTTCTTGATTCCATAACCATTGCCGAAACAGCCGCTCCCGCGGCCGCGCGGCGGCTTGGCGTCGCAATAGGGGAAAGGGATATTTTTATTGATAATGTTCAGGAAAGATCTTCCATGAAGAAATATATAGAAGAAGGCCTCGCAAAGGCGGAACAGAAAGGCTCCGCCGTTATGATAGGCCATGCCTGGTCGCCGGAACTTGCCCCTGTTCTTGCCGAAATGTATTCGGGCCTTTCGGCGCGGGGTTTTTCCCTTTCAACAATGTCCCGGCTTATGCGGGACCGGAAGGCGGAGCCGTGAAAGTTCTCGGGATTGAATCCTCCTGCGACGAGTGTGCGGCCGCAGTGGTCGAAGACGGAAAGAAAATACTTTCAAACGTTGTCGCTACACAGATCCCCTTTCATGCGGCGTATGCGGGAGTGGTTCCCGAAATAGCGAGCCGCAAGCATACCGAATGGATCTATACAGTGGTAAAGGAAGCCCTGGACAAAGCGGGGCTTGATCCCGGCGGGGTAGAAGGGGTGGCCGTTTCCTCGCGGCCCGGCCTTTTGGGTTCCCTCATCGTAGGATTGAGTTTTGCAAAGGCCTTTGCCTGGGCCGGAAACATTCCCTTTATTGCGGTGGATCACATGCTGGCCCATCTCTATGCTTCACGGCTCAAGGCCGGTACGGCCGGAGAGACGGATCCCCCCGCCTATCCCTTTTTGGGGCTTCTTGTTTCCGGGGGACATAGCATCATCTGCCGCGCCGATGATTTTGACGATATAACCATCCTCGGCGCCGCCATAGACGACGCCGCGGGAGAGGCGTTCGACAAGGTAGCCAGGCATTACGGATTCGGTTATCCGGGCGGGGCAGTGATAGACAGGCTGGCCCAGTCGGGCGATCCGGACGCTTTCCGTTTTCCCGTGCCCAGTCTTCACAAGGGCGGCCGCCGGTACGATGTTTCCTATTCGGGCCTTAAAAACGCGGTGATCAATCAGCTTGAACAGTTCAGAATCCGCCCCTCACGGGGAGGAGAAACGGAAAAAGCCGATATAGCGGCCTCTTTTCAAAAAACGGCGGTCGAGATACTTCTCCGCGGTCTTTTCAATGCCGCCGAAGATACGGGCCTTGCTTCCGTCGTGGCGGGCGGCGGCGTCGCGGCGAACTCATACCTTCGCGCCCGCCTTGCCGAACGGAAAGATCTCCGCTGTTTTTTTCCCCCGCCGGACCTTTGCGGCGATAACGGCGCCATGATCGCCGGTATAGGCGGCCGGTTCCTTGAACGGGGGGACCGTTCTCCCCTCAGCGCTACCGCTTCGGCCAGGGTAACGGAATTCAAAAAAAAGTACCCCTGAAAGCGGTTTACACCGGCGCTTGTTTCAAAAACTGAAGTTTTGGAA
>JAITJV010000174.1 GCA_031278755.1 Treponema sp.
GCCCGATTCCCTGTTGAGTTCCCCCGCGGCGGTGATCCCGTCAGGAACGGGATCGTCAAGGGCGGGGGAACGGGCCGAAAGAATAAGACGGTCGTAACCGCCTTCTTCCGGCCTGAGTATCCTCGCGGCCGGCGTTACAAGCACCTTCCGCCGCCGCTGTGACCGGGCCAATAACATGATGAGCGACGTTTTTCCGCCCGATCCTGTAACGGTGACGGAAACCGCCTCACGCCGGCCCCCGTCCTCGGACCTTTTTCCGTTTTCCGAAAACCCGAATTCGTTTTGAAACCAGCCGCTCAGCGAATTTTGTTTTGGCGGAAATTCCGCGGTTCCGTCCGGGCGAAATTCCGCAAAGGTCTTCCGGCTTTCAAGCGTGATGGGCGCGGTTTGGGAATCTTCCTCCCGGGGCGTTTCCGGCCAGGACGCCGCGTAAATTTTCCCGCGGTTTTTAACCACGGCCAGCGCCCTTTGCAGATCCGGGGGAAGCACGCGCAGGCATATTCCGCACCGCGATCCAAGCTGATGGGGGCGGGGCATAACCATCACCTCAACGCCCGCGTCCTTGAGTTTTTTTTCGCCGATGATCGCGTCGTTTACCGAATCAAAAGTGAAAATAAATTCAACAGGATTGTTTTTCATACTTGCCGTCAGGCGGGAGATTTCCGAAAAGCGTCCGGCAAGCCGGACCTGAAAAACCTGTTCGGACAGCCCCCGGCTTATATATTGATAAGTTTTCCCGCGCTTCCCATGGCGGACGCTATGGCGTACATGTTGGTCACATTGCCTATGGCGAGCTTGTCCTTCACCTTGTAAAAATCAAGGCACGTCCCGCAGCTCGAAATGATCGTTCCCTTTGATTCAAGCGTTTTAAGATCGGCGAGCGCGTTTGATCCTTCTATGGTCAGCCTTACCCCCGAATTAAAAAAGAGAAGCGTTTCGGGAGGATTGTCCAGTTCGGTAAGGGAATAGATAAACGCCTTGACGAGAATGGCTCCAAGCGCGTCGTCGCCCGTCCCCATGGTGTTTTTGCTGAAAGCCACCGCCAGCCCTTCGTCGCGGATCGGCGGCGCGGCTTCCGCGGTTCCCGCGCCTGCCCCCTCCGCGACGCTTATGCTTACAAGGATGTTCCCGTCCGCCTGCGTTTCAAACGACGAGGCGCAGCCCGATCCTTTCGCCATCTTCTCAAGGTTCTGGCGGCTTATGTCATTGTCAACAAGGACGCGGACCGTTTCACCGGGGGCGGCTTTCCGCAGCGCTTTCTTCGCCTCTATGACCGGAATGGGGCAGGGCTTTCCGAGCGCGTTGATTATTTCCATATAGTTCTCCTTATACGGCCATCACGGGGACGTGCTCCCCGGCCGTTACTTCGCCTATGATCGCGGCCTGCGGATCGTCCCGCCGTATCGCGTCGCAGAGATCCGCCGCCGTTTCGCTTGCGGCGGATATGAGGAGTCCGCCTGAAGTCTGCGGATCGAAGAAGATCTCCTGCATGGCGGGGGAAAGGCCCCCTAAATCAATTTTCCCTTCCATATAGTTGCGGTTGCGCTGGCCCGCCGCCGTCGAATAAAATTTTTCCGCAAAGCCGAGGGCGCCGCCGAGGATGGGGAGGGAGGCGGCGTCTATGACAAGGGTGTGTTCCGTTCCGGCCATTTCGGAAGCGTGAACGGCAAGGCCGAACCCCGTAATGTCCGTACATGCGTGGACCGCCCCTGAAAATTTCTCGGAAGCGCGGCGGTTAAGGCGTTCCATGCAGTCTGTCGCGGCTTTTACCGTTTCGCCGCCGGCTTCGTCCGCCCTGAAAGCCGCCATGATAAGGCCCGTGCCCAGCGGCTTGGTGAGGATCAGCGCGTCTCCGTTTCTGCATGCGTCGTTTCTCAGCACCCGTTCAGGATCGGCGGCGCCTGTTACGGCAAGGCCGTATTTTGGTTCATGATCGTAGATCGAATGCCCTCCGGCGATCACGGTGTCCGCCTCCAGCGCCTTGGCGGCCCCTCCTGAAAGTATTTCCCTGAGTATACCTTTGTCCATTTTTTCCGGAAAGCACAGGAGGTTAAGCGCGTACAGGGGCCGCGCCCCCATCGCGTAAATGTCGCTTAAGGCGTTGGCCGCCGCTATCTTTCCAAAAAGAAAAGGATCGTCAACCATGGGGGAGAAAAAATCAACGGTGGAAACAAGGGCGCGTTTCTCGTCAATGCGGTACACGGCGGCGTCGTCCCTTCCGCCGAACCCTACAAGAAGCGCCGGATCTTTTTTGACTTCAAGGCTTTCCAGAAAGGAGGCAAGCTCCCCCGGCCCTATTTTTGCCCCGCAGCCGCCCGAAGTACAGCTTGAAAGAAAGCCGCTTGTTTTATTCATTCGCCGCCGGAATTAAACGCAAATTCCGCAGAAAGCGTGTTACAATAACTTTGGAGAATGCCGGCGTACACGCCGGTTCCGCCGTTCGGGCCTTTGCCTTCCGCCCCGCGGAAAAGGCCGGTGAAGATTGCCGGCGCGTTTTTGATTTCCATGATGTATGGTAGCACAGGGATTACGGGGACGCCTAGGAGCCTGTTTTACTTCC
>JAITJV010000203.1 GCA_031278755.1 Treponema sp.
CGATCTAACAAACTCAAGATCCTTAACGCCGAGGGATCGGTAAGCGTTTACCAGTTTGGTAGGGCTCGCACCCATGTCTCCCACCGGATCGGCGCTGCCGCTGAAAATATAGATAGGAAGATCCCGGCTTATCTTCTCCATAGCCTCCGGTTTGTGGATACGGCAGAGGCCCTCAAGAACATCCCGGTAAAAGCCCGTGGAGCAGAGATTCCCGCTGCAGGGATCCTTCACATAGGCGTCTACTTCCTGTTCGTCACGGGAAATCCAGTCAAAGGAGCTGCGGTTCGGCCTGAAGGGTTTGTTGTAGGGGCCGTCGGCGATAGCCCGGGCAAGGGACGAACCGTTGCGCTTGCCAAAGACCGCTGCAAAACATGCCATAAGCGGAAGAGCCGCCCGAATCTTGAAACTGCCCGGCCCCCGGGTTCCCGAAAGAATGCAGCCGTCAATGCCTCCGTTGTTTTCAATATAATTCTGCACGATGAAGGAGCCCCAGGAATGTCCCAGAAGGAAAAGGGGAAGGCCCCGGTACCGCTTCCGCATCTCTTCATTGATGCCGGCTATATCCCTTGTAACCCGGGAAAAACCGTCTTTGTCCGCACAGTGGCCCAAAAGGCCGCCCCTGCCGGGCCCGTTTACGCTTAAATCGGCCGTCTTGCCGTGTCCCCGCTGATCCGCCGCCCAAACCACAATGCCGGCGGCACAAAGTTTTTCCGCAAGCCTCCGGTATCGGCAGGCGTGTTCAGCCATGCCGTGAACTATGTGCAGGGCGGCCAGGGGCTTGGTTTCCCCGTTCTCCGGCTGCGGAAGCCAGCGTTGTAGAAACAGTTTTGTTCCGTCGTCACTGGTGAACCAGTCGTCCTCTTGAACCATATTTAGATTGTACTCCCGTATTGTTGTTCTTACAATGATGATATAATCTTACCTTCATGGCAATGGGGGAAATATTTAACTCCAAAGTTGAAGGAATAGCCGCAGGCGGCGCCGGAATCGTCCGTTTGGGGGATACCCCGGTCTTTGTGGAAATGACCGCCCCCGGGGACAGGGTAAACTGCCGCATCACCGAAGAACACCGGGGCTGGGCCAGGGCGGAACTGCTTGAAGTAAGCGAAGCATCGGCCGACCGCGTCGATCCCCTCTGTGCCTTCTACGGCCGCTGCGGGGGCTGCAGGTTTCAACATGTAAAATACGAAGCCCAGCTTGACGCAAAAAGGGCCGTCCTCTGCGATGCCTTTGAGCGGATAGGCGGTTTTTCGCCTCCGTCTCTACGGCTTGTCCCCTCGGAACCCTGGGAATACCGGAATCGCATGGAATTTCACCGCCTTGGAAGTGCGGGTTTTGGCCTTAAGGCGCGGAAAAGCGCCGAAGTCATCCCTGTCGCCGACTGCCCGGTTGCGGATCCGGGAATCCGCAGGGTGCTGAAAAAAACCGCCCGGGGGGAAAGGGTCCTTGCCCTTCCCCCGGAGAAAGACCGCTTTACCGTCTATGCGCGGGGGGGCGTCTTTCTTGGCGAAGGCGGGATAAGCCGCGGTAAAATCCGGCTCCTGGACAGGGAAATGCACCTCGACGCCGGGGTATTTTTCCAGAGCAACGGGACGATGCTGGAAAAACTTATCGCCGATCTTCGGGAACTTGCCTCCGGCGCCGACCGGCGCCTCCCTATGGCGGATCTTTTCTGCGGGGTGGGAACCTTTGCCGTTTTCCTCGGCGAATTATTTCCCCACGTTGATCTGGTGGAGGAAAACAAAAGGGCCCTTGCACTGGCAAGGGAAAACCTGCGGGGAAGGCCGGCGGAATTCTTCGCCCTCCGTGACGACGAATGGATCGGGGCAAGGGGACGCGGCGCGCGGCGGGGCTGCGGTTTTATCGTGGCAGACCCGCCCCGGCAGGGTCTCTCTTCCGGCACGGCGCGCCGGCTTGCGGCGGAGGGGCCTCCCCTGCTGGCCTATGTTTCCTGCGATCCCGCGACCCTTGCCAGAGACGCCGCGGTTTTACTGGACGGCGGCTACAGACTCGCGGAGCTGCGCCTCTACGATTTCTATCCCCAAACTGCACATATTGAAAGCCTTTCCGTGTTTAAACGATAATTATAGAAAGCATGCGGCTTTCCCAAATCCGGCAGGACAAGATTTTGGAACCAATTCGTATGTCAGAAAAGTCATTTCCGGAGATTCCACGGATGTAGATTCCGCAAATATCCGGAATCATGGAGTATAACCGTGAATCACGCAAAGCGCCGCGGAAGGGCATGTTTCTACAGGGCATCGTTAGCCGGGCTTTTGGTAAATTCTTTCCTGCTTTTTCTGCCCGCCCTGCTCTTTGCCCAAAGCGGCGGCGTTCAAAATCCGGGAAGCCCCGCAGGGACAAGGGGTCCCGCCCTTGACCGGGAGCAGGGGCGGGTAGACGCCGAACCAATCTGGCGCCAGGCCCTGGGCGGTGCGGTAACCGGCCTTCCCGCGGTACAGGCCCAGTCCGCGGTGGTCGTCCTTGACGGCGGAAACATCAAAGCCTATTCCACCGGGGGAAGGCCCCTCTGGAATTATGCCGCCAGGGGAAAGCTCAGCCCCTTTATCACGCGATCCAGGGAAGGAACCTCCTATATTTCACGGACCAACGGAATTTTTTTTGCGGTAAACCGCGCGGGAAGGGAAATCTGGCAGATCAGGCCCGGCGCTCCCCTTTCCGGACAGGCGGTCTGTGGATGGGACGGCCGCATATTCGTACCCACGGGGAGAAAAATTTCCTGTTATACCGCATCGGGGCATCTCCTGTGGGAACGGAATTTTGACGAACAGATAGATATAAGCCCCGCCCTTGAACAGAACGGCGGAATTATTCTGACCCTTGAAAAGGGCGGACTTCTCAGAATCAGTCCCTTCGGAACGGTAAGAAGCATCACCCTCTCTTCCCTTCCCCAATCCATAGTATCCCTGCGGGGCGCCGGGGCCGCGGGAAAGGTTCTTGTTCTTTACAAAAACGGAAACGCCGAATTTATTGATTATACAAGGATGAAAACCGCGGCGGAGCTGGCAAGGGAAGCCGAAGAAGCGCGTCTTGCGGAGGCCGCCAGAATCGCCGCCAAAGAAGCCGCCGGGCAGGCGGATGCGGCGC
>JAITJV010000226.1 GCA_031278755.1 Treponema sp.
TCCATCAAAAGCGTGTAGGAAGCGTTTATGACCCCGTAGCCGATAACGGGCAGGGACAGGGGATTGGTAAGGGGAGGTTCAAGGGCAGTCTGATCGGTTCTCGAGCCGCAGGCGCCGAGAAAGAAGAAGCACAACAACAGCCATACTTGACTCTTGCAGTCGCAAAATTTTACTCTCATGGTATGAAAAATGTAAGCATTGTGGTTTTATGCATCATGGTATTCCTTTCGGTTCCTCTTGCGGGAGAGGAACTTATAAGAAACTATACTGTTTCGATGTCCCCCCTCTTCGGTCTTTTTTACGGCCAAGCCGGGGAAATTCTATACGATAATTCCGGACAAAACAAGCAGTTAAGCCGGCTTGACTGGGATATGGAGCCGCTGTTTTACATGGGAGGCCGGCTGGCCCTGTCCCCTTCGCGGCCTCTTGAACTATGGGGCCTTTTTTTCAGGCTGGACATGAAATTCGGCGTACCCGGAAAAACGGGAACCATGGAAGACAGGGACTGGCTGGCCCTAAACCACGGAAATATTACCAATTTTTCCTCACACGACAACTACACCCAAAAAATGATCGATCTGGGCCTGCGCGGCGGGGCGTCTTTTCCTTTGCTGGAAAAGGCGGCGCTCAAAATTTACGGTGAATTGTTGTACACCCGGTTTTCATTTTCGGCCCGGAACGGTACGGGACAGTACGCAAGAAAAATCAGCGAAGGAATATACGAGCCTTCGTTGTCAATACATACAAGTTTTGCGGGCGACGTAATTAATTATATACAGAGCTGGTTTGTCTTCTCCCCGGGCCTTTCCCTTTTTTACCCCTTTCACCGGTTTTTTTCGGCGGAACTTGATTTTGCAATCAGCCCTTTTGCGTTCAGCGCCGCCGAAGACCAGCATTTAAAAACAAGCATCGAAAGCAGGGACTATATGAGCTGGGGGCTTTTCCTTGAACCCGGGGCGTCGCTTTACTTTACCCCTCTGGAGAAATTCTTTTTTTCCCTTGATTTTTCCTACCGGTTTATTACAGGCGTAAAGGGAAAATCATTTGAGGGAATACTGGGGACCGGGAATTATGTCCGCACCCAAAACAAGGCGGGCGCGGGTCTTTCCCGTTTTGACGTTTCCATAGGCGCGGGCGTCCGCCTGTAAAGCCTACAGGCCGAGAAAAGCAAAGAGTTTTTTATCCGACGGCGCAAAGTCAAGCGTCTTAATTTCTTCGGGTCCCGCCCAGCGCCATTCGGTATGTTCTTTTAAGGTGAAATTCATATCCGTAAAATTTACCGCGTAAGCCCGGAGGTTTCTTTCCGTACCCCGGTGTTCAAAAACAGCGCTTCCCAGAAAGGCTCCGACGGTAACGGCCGCGGCAAATTCTTCGCCGAATTCACGGATCAGGGCTTCCCTGTCGCCCTCCCCCTCCTCCGCCTTGCCGCCGGGAAATTCCCATTTGCCGCCGAGATCGCCCCCTTCCCTCCGGCGGACGACAAAAAAGGCGGCGCCCTTGCGGACTATACCCGCAACGGAGTCGGGCATAAACTAAAGGAGCAGGGCCTGCGGGAAAAGGAAATGGAGAACGGCGGCCGTCATTGCGGCAAGGCCTATCCATTTTTGATTGCGCAGCACCACCGCGCCGAATTTCCTGAATTTGCCTTCATCGGTGGAAGCGTGCTCGTCATAATATGAAAAAATCAGGATAAATCCGGTCAAAAAGCCCATAACCGCGGGAACCAGATCGCCTATGACCGGAATATCCCCCTGAACGGAGGAAAGCAGCTTAAGAAGCCCGGTCGCCAGGGTAAGTATGCCCAGAACCAGGCGGAAAATCTCGTTGTTTACCGGGAGCTTAATCCGCTCTTCCAGAGGGTTTCCGCCTTCGCCGTCTTCAGTAAACAGTATAAAACCGCTCAGAACGTTGAAAAGAATTGATAAAAAATAAAATTGGATCATTTCAAATTCCCATTAATAAGAGTACTCAATAAACACAACAAGGTCAATCGTTTATTCGTGCTGATTAAAGTTACCCGGAAATTTCGGTTTTGAAACGGGTCCGGCCGGCGCGCCGCCGGAATCGGCAGTCCCGCCGCTACTTTGAAATCACGGTAAATTCAAGGCTCGAGTTTTCACCCTGTAAAACCACGACAAGCCGGTCCGCCTCAAAAGGTACGGAAAACCGGTACTCTTCTTCCTCTTTAAGGCTGAAAAAAATCCGGTTCCTGAAAACAGGGTAGGACGCATCCTCCTGTCCGCCGGGGACTTCGGGGGCAACGGCCATATCCACAAGGCCGGTATAGACATTCTTGCCCTTGACGGCCTTGTTCAATACAAGATACGTCGCCCCCTGGAATTTCATCGCCTGAACGCTTATGCGGTTTCCTCCGAGCATCCAGGAATTTTCCGCGCCCGTGAAAATTGCCAGCACCATTATAAAGGCGGAAATAACCAGTATGGATCCAAAAAGGATTGCAAGGGGCCTTGTAGCGGTAAGGCTTCTTATAAACCCCTTTTTTTTGGAATCATCCCGGTAAAGGGAACGGACCGATTCAGGGGCCTTCGCAAGCCGTTTCTCGCGGGAATAATAAAAAACAATATCTTCCCCTCCGGTTCCGCGGCTTAGCGGGTATTCCGCATTGGGCCGCCGGGATTTCTCTTCTTCGGTCACGGACGCTCCTCCCCTCCGGGAAGCCATGCCCGGCCGGCTATGCCGGCGGCCTTCCCGGCCAATTCCAGCGGATCGATAAAACGCGGCTTCACCGACGCCGCCGTCTCGATGAGCAGGGACGCGGAAGCAAGGGCGGCGGCAAAACCGTCAAAGGCTCCGGACCGCGCGCCTCGGGCCGCAAGGGCCGCGCAAAAACCCGCAAGAAGATCCCCGGCGCCGCCTGTTCCAAGTGAAGGGATCATCCCGTCCACGACGCCCGTCCTTCCGTCACATGAGGCAATGTAAAGCACATGGCTTTTGAAGAGGATCACCGCGTTCTTTTCGGCGGCTATACGGGAAAGCAGGGGGAGCGGATGGGCGAGGACTTCATCCCTGTCTATCCCCGTCCACGCGGCAAATTCACCGGGATGGGGGGTCAGGATGGTTTTTCCGTGGAAGGTCCTTTGCCCGGCAAGGGCGACGGCGTCGGCGTCCAGCACAAGCGGCGTTCCCTGTTCTTCTTTTTCAAGCGCGTGTTCCAGAAGACGCTCCCGGTCTTTTCCCCTGCCCCAGCCGGGGCCGAGGAGCACGGCGTCGGGAACGAAACGCCCGTTTTCAGCCGGTACGCCTGAATCAGGAACCACCATGATCCCTCCCGCTTCCGCCGCGAGAATTGCGTGTATTGAAGGATCGACGACAAGGCGGACAAGCCCCGCTCCCGCCGCCTGGGCGCCCCGGGCCGCAATACGGGCGGCCCCCGCGGCCCCGGGAGAACCGGCCCTGATCTCCACAAGCCCGCGTTCGTATTTATAGGCCGCCGGGGGCACGGGAGGTATAAGGGCCTGCGCTTCCTTCCAGCCGTAAAGACCGGGGCCGCGGGCGTTTACCGTCAGGGCAGGCGGAAATATCCCGGTAACCGGCAGGATGGCCCCGCAGCGGGGACGCGCCGCCGGGGTGTAAAGGCACGCCTTCAGCGGCTCTATGGCGAGAACCGCGCCGGCTTCTACCATGGGCATACCGGGCTCCCATCCGTCAAAACAGCCCGAAGGAATATCTATTGAAACAACCGCCGCTTTTTTCCGGCTGTTAACCGCTTCCACCATTTCAAGGGCGGCGCCGCGGAGAGGTCCGTTAAGGCCGGCTCCGGTGACACCGTCAATGATGACGCCGCCGTCTTCAATTTGGGCCCCCTTAATCCAGGCCCTGCAGGGCGTTCCCATTTTGGCAAGGGACACATAAACCTGCGAGCGGGGATCCGGCCCGTCCGGAGACGGGAGGCGGCTGATAAAAACCTCCGACGACGCGCTTTCCGCACAGCCTTCCAGGATGAGGGCGCGGAGGAGCGCCATGGCGTCCGCCCCGTTGTTTCCCGAACCGGCAAGGACCGTAATGTGCGGGGCGCTCCTGAAAAAATCCGGAAACGTTTTGACCAGAACCCCGGCGGCCTTTCTTCCCGCAGACTCAACCAGGGCAAAGGTATTAAAACCCCATTCATCCATGGCGGCCCTGTCAATCGCTCCGGCGCCGGAAAGCGAAACGAGGCTCAAGGGGGGAAGCTTCGCCTTCCCGGCCCGGTTGAGGTTCACGGCAGCGCCCCCAGGAGCCTGTCCGTCCTCCACCAGACCAGTTTTACATGGTAATCGTCGGCAAGCATGCCGGAGAGTATCCCTTCGGCGGAAAGATCAAAAGCGTTAAACCTTATTTCATCATTTGCGACCCTGATAATGCCGCGGTGCTGATTCCCCGTCGCGTCCGAATCGGAATCAAGGATCAGAATGGAATAACCTTCATCTATGGGAAGAAGAAGAAAAATGCGGCCGCCGCGAATAACCCCCAGCATGGAATAGAGCCTTTGGGTGCTGACCTTTCTGCCGTTTTCAGTGGAAGCGTATTCAAACATGGGCACTTCCACCCTTCCCGAATATACCCCGTCGTCAACATTCATGATCCAGATCACCGAAGCGCCCGCTTCGTTTCCCGTGCGGGTGCCGGTAGACTCGTCAAAAGTATCGTGGTAGTAATCAACCTTGAGGTACAGCTTCCGTTCGTCGGGGGCCGCCGCTATGGCGTCAACCGAGGGAATAAAGCCCGGCCAGTCAGGCGGAACGGGAACAGCGGAATTTTCAAGCTGAACCATATAAAGCAAGGCTCCGGCCGCATCAAACCAATAAACGTTCCACCCCGTAGGAAGCCGGCAGACGACGGCGAGTTCATCCCGCACCGATGTGTAAAGGCCCGTTATACGGGGAAAGGGGCTTCCCCCTATTCCTTCCTGGCCCAGATATTCGATAAAACGCCCCTCGCTGTTAAAATGAAGGATCACCGAATCCAGAAGGGCCCTGCTTTCGGCGTCCACGCTGTGCCGTTCCGGGGGAAGGAGGTCGCCCGCGTAAATATGTTTTCTTGAATCCACGACTATCTCCCCCGGCTCACGGAGGGGATAGGAAAAGGCCCAGCGGGTAACCAGGGAACTGTCTTCCGTCCGGGGTTTCAACGTCAGGGGCGGCGGGTTGGTTTCATCATTATAAATCATAAAAAGAAGATCGCCGAAGGAAGTATAGCGCACGATCTTTTCGCCGGGGCCGTCCGAGATATAAAAAAGCCCGTCCCGCATTGCCAGATCGGTACGCCGCAGGCCCTTGTCCCCCTCAAGGCTGTAAAGCGCTATCTGGTCTTCCATGCGCCCTATATCGCGGCTGAAGAGATCCACGCGATCGACCGACGGAATGGCGGCATCACGGCATGACGCAAAAAACACCAGGGCGCACAGCGCGGGAAAAAAGGATCTCATAAGAAAATGTATACACCAAAAAGGGAATTTTGTCAGGTGAAAAACCGCCCGGCGGCGGATAAAGCCGCGGCAACGGATGAAACCCCCGGCGGCGGCAAGGCGAAAGATCGGCCGTACTTGAACAGCCGCGCCGAAAAGCGGTACATTTGTCCCATGTTTGATAAGTTTGTCAAGGCGCTTTTTGGCTCCCAGCACGAACGGGATCTCAAGGCGCTTTTGCCTATATTGCATAAGGTAAACGAAAAAGAATCCTGGGCCGCGGCGCTTCCCGCTTCCGAATTTCCCCGGCTGACCGCCCAATTCCGGGAACGGTATAAAAACGGGGAAAGCCTTGACGATCTTATGCCGGAAGCCTTTGCCCTGGCCCGGGAAGCGGCCCGGCGCAACCTGGGAGAGCGTCCCTATGACGTGCAGGTCATGGGTTCGGTGGTGCTCCACCAGGGAAAGATCGTCGAAATGAAAACCGGCGAAGGCAAAACCCTGATGAGCGTCGCGGCGGCCTACCTTAACGCCATACCGGACAAGGGGATACATGTTGTTACGGTAAACGACTACCTTGCCGGACGGGATGCGGACTGGATGCGGCCCATTTTCAGTTATCTGGGCCTCACCGTGGGAACCATACTTTCCGACATGGACAACGCCCGCCGGCGGGAAAACTACCGGTGCGATATTACCTACGGAACCAACAATGAATTCGGTTTTGATTACCTCCGCGACAACATGAGTCCGTCCCTGGAAAGCCGGGTCCAGCGGGGGCATCATTTCTGCATCATCGACGAAATAGACTCCATACTGATAGACGAGGCCCGCACCCCCCTTATCATCTCCGGCGCGGCCGAAGACGACACATTCAAATTTGCCGAAGTCGACAAGCTCCTCGGTTCCCTTGAGGAAGTCAAAAAAAAGGAAGACGGCGAATATCCCGACGAAACCCAGGGGGAAGAGGTCGCCGGCGATTACAAGATCAACGAAAAAAACAAAGGCGTTTCCTTTACCAACGACGGCCTTATCAAACTGGAAAAGATACTCAACAAGCGGGGGCTCATCACCGGGGCCATCGTTGACGAACAGAACTTTGAATACCTCCACTACTTTACCCAGGCGCTGCGCGCGCACAAACTCTTTCACATTGACGTTGATTACGTCGTCCAGGAAGGCCAGGTTCAGATCGTAGATGAATTTACCGGACGCATACTTCACGGAAGGCGCTATTCGGACGGCCTTCACCAGGCGATAGAAGCCAAAGAGCACATACGCATAGCCCAGCGCAACCGCACGCTGGCGACGATCACCTTTCAGAACTATTTCAGGCTGTACGAAAAGATTTCGGGAATGACGGGCACCGCCGATACCGAAGCGGTGGAGTTCAGCAAAATATACAACCTTGAAGTGGTAGTTATTCCCACCAACCTTCCCGTAGTCCGCAATGATGAAGACGACGTGGTCTATCTTAACGAGGACGAAAAATACACCGCCCTCTGCGACGAGATCGCCGAAGCCTACAAGAAAGGCCAGCCCATGCTGGTAGGAACCGTTTCCATAGAAAAATCGGAGCGTATTTCCGCCCTCCTTACCCGCCGCGGAATACGCCACGAAGTGCTCAATGCGAAAAACCACGCGCGGGAAGCCCTGATCATAGCCGAAGCGGGATCCAGGGGGGCGGTTACCATCGCAACCAACATGGCGGGCCGCGGCACGGACATCAAGCTCGGCGGCAGCCCGGAACACCGCGCAAGAAAACGGGCCGGGACCGCGGCGGCTCCCGAACAGTACGCGGCGCTGTTGAGCGAAGAATACAGGAAATGGCTTTCCGATTATGAAGAAGTCAAATCGCTCGGGGGCCTTTACGTCATAGGCACGGAACGCCATGAAAGCCGCCGCATAGACAACCAGCTCCGCGGAAGATCGGGCAGGCAGGGAGATCCCGGCAGATCGAAATTCTTCATTTCCATGGACGATGATCTCATGCGGCTTTTCGGAGGCGAAAACATCAAGGGCCTTATGGCAAAAATCGGCATGCAGGCGGGAGAGCCCATTTACCATCCATGGCTTAACCGGAGCATAGAAAAGGCCCAGAAAAAAGTGGAAGAGCGGAATTTTGAAATCCGCAAGCACCTCCTTGAATATGACGACGTCCTTAACCAGCAGCGTAAATTCATCTACGAACAGCGCGACGCCATACTTACCGATAAAAACCTTAAAAGCAGGGTGAATGACGCAAGCGCCGGCATGGCGGGCGAGCTGGTCAATAATTTCCGCATCCTCCAGCGCAGGGACGCCGCGGAAGCCGTAAGGGAACTTGCCGAACAGATGCGGATTAAATTCGGCCGCCAGCTTCCCCCCGGTTATCCCGGACCCGACAGCGAAGAATTCAAAAATCCTGAAATTCTTGAACGGCGCCTTATTGAAGATCTGGAAAAGGATATTGACGAAAAGGAAAGCCTTATAGGGCCGGCCTACCTCAACGCGATAATACGCGAACAATACCTCATGCAGATAGACAGGAAATGGCTTGATCATCTTGAAAACATGGAATCCCTGCGGGAGGCGGTTTACCTCCGCAGTTACGCCCAGAAAAATCCCCTTACCGAATACAAGGTGGAAGGCTTCCAGATATTTGACGCCATGATAGACGATATACGGCGGGAAATTGCCTCCCGCCTGCATCTGGTCCGCATACAGCAGGCGGGCGACCCCGGAGAAAGGGGCGCGCGCTCAGTGATACGCTCCCAGTCCGCAAGCCACGGCAGCGTAGGCGCTTTCTCGCCGGAAGGCGGGCCTTCCCCCGCGGCCCGCCAGAGCAGCCCGGCGCACGGCGGCGCGGGAGTTACGGTAATCCGCTCCCAGCCAAAGGTCGGAAGAAACGATCTCTGCCCCTGCGGCAGCGGCAAAAAGTACAAGCATTGCCACGGCCGGTAGGAACCTTATATCTTCGGAACAACCTCCGTCAGCAGGGCGGTTACGCGCGCGGCGTTGTCTGAAAACACCTTGAGAACCGCTTCCCAGGTGACGGGTTCTTCACCGGTTTTCCAGCAGTCATAGTCGGTGCTCATGGCGACGGCGGCGTAAGGGACGCCCGCCTCGTTTGCGAGAGCCGTTTCGGTGGATATGGACATGTTGATGACGGCGGCGCCCCACAGGCGGAACATGTTTGATTCGGCGCGGGTCGAAAAGCGGGGGCCTTCTATGGTTACTACCGTTCCCTTTTCGTGAAAGGGATACCCAAGCCGCCTGCATTCATCCGCCAGTATCCGCCTGAGACGGCCGTCGTAGGGTTCCGCCATTGAACAATGTACAGGACTGTCCGGTTCAAAAGATTCGTGAAAGGTCATTTTCCGCTGTTTGGTACAATCAATAAACTGATCGATGATCACAAAATCGCCGCGGCGTATTTCTTCTTTCAGCGAGCCTGCCGCGGAGGTCGCGAGAATATGGGTGCAGCCTGAAGATTTAAGCGCAAAAATATTCGCACGGTAATTTACCTGGGACGGGGGAATGGTATGTTTCCGCCCGTGCCGCGCGAGGAGGATCACGTCCGTTCCGCCTATCTTTCCGCATTTGAGCGCCGACGACGGATCGCCGTAGGGCGTTGAGCGCGTTTCGTCGCGCGCGTGCCTGAGTATATCGGGATTTTCAAGCCCGCTTCCGCCTATGATTCCTATGACCGCCATAATATTCCTCCGTATTTTTCATAAAGTTCTTCAACAGTTCTTCGGTACGCCGCGCATGGTATTTGACGCAGCCTTCACTCATA